>CAZWLP010000110.1:0-6205 GCA_964634565.1 uncultured Rikenellaceae bacterium
ACTCCCAATTAAAAATAATTTATAAATTTGCTAAGATTATTAAACTTAATAACTAAAAATTACAAACAAACCATGAAAAAACTATTTGCATTTGTAGCTGTGTTTGGGATGCTTTTTGGAGCGTCTGTTAATGCTTTTGCTCAGGACGAGCCACAGGAGACACAAGACCAGGACACAACTGCTGTTGAGCAGGTTGTTGAGGAAGCTGCCCCGGTTGTGGTAGAAGATTTAGAACCTGTTGCTGATAAAGGTGGTAGTGAACTACACAAAAACATTAAGATCAAATTCGTTGAGGGTGGTGCAGCTTTTATGGGTGCCGTTCTTCTGACACTTATTCTTGGTCTGGCAATCTCCATTGAGAGAATTATTTATCTAAACCTTTCAACTTCAAATACTGACAAGCTTCTTAAGGCAATTGAAGACGCTCTTGCAGACGGAGGTGTTGATGCAGCAAAAGAAGTATGTCGTAATACCAGAGGTCCGGTAGCAAGCATTTTCTATCAGGGACTTGACAGAATGGACGAAGGTGTGGAAATGGCAGAAAAATCTGTTATCGCCTACGGTGGTGTTCAGGTTGGACTTATGGAGAAGAACCTTTCCTGGATTTCATTATTTATCGCTATTGCACCTATGCTTGGTTTCATGGGAACTGTAATCGGTATGATCGATGCCTTCGATAAAATTGAAGAAGCAGGTAACGTAAGTGCAGGTCTGGTTGCAGGTGGTATTAAGATCGCTCTTATTACTACTGTATCGGGTCTTATTGTTGCTGTTATCCTTCAGGTATTCTACAACTACATCCTTTCAAGAGTAGATGCCCTGACAAATCAGATGGAAGACTCATCAATTTCACTTATTGACATTCTGGTTAAACACAACCTTAAAAAATAAGAGACTATGTCCAATTCAACAAGTAAGATACTACAAATCCTCACATGGGTCCTGATGGGTATTACTGTAATTTTTGCAGGATTATTCTATCTTGGCGATGTTGTCCCTGAAACAGCTGGAACAAGGCTTGAGGAGCCGGTTATTACACAGTCTTTTCTTGTTTGGGCTTATATACTTTTCTTCCTTACTGCAGGTATTACTGTAGTGTTCTCAATAATTAATTTTGTTGTAAACCCAAAAGGCGGAAAGAAAACACTCGTATCATTGGCTTTTGGAATTGTAGTTATTGTAATTGCATTCCTTCTTGCCGACGACACTGTGCTGAATATGCCCTACTATGACGGAAAAGATAATGTTCCGGGAATGCTGAAATTTGCTGACACAATGCTATTTACATCATACATTCTGGTGCTGGTGGCATTCCTGTCAATTGTTGCTTCAGCGGGTTCCCGACTATTCAGAAAATAGAATTAAATTCCCTTTTAGGGACAAAAAGTTAAAATAATGGCAAAAAGGGAAGTACAGGAAATTAATGCTGGTTCGATGGCCGATATCGCATTCCTCCTTCTTATCTTTTTCCTGGTAACTACTACCATGGATTCAGATACAGGACTTATACGTAGACTGCCTCCTATTCCGGACCCCAACCAGGAGATGCCGGAAGACCAGCAAATTAATGAACGAAATATACTTGAGGTTCTGGTTAACAAAGACAACTTTATCCAGGTTGAAGGAGAAGTTATACAACTTGGAGAACTCAGAGCTGTAGCAAGAGAATTTATTGATAACCCGAACGAAGCTGAAGATATGCCTGAGATGATCGATAAGCAGGTTAATTTTTTCGGCTTAATCAGGGCTCATAAAAATGCAGTTATATCCCTGCAGAACGACCTGGGGACAACCTATGGCGTTTACCTTGCTGTTCAGAACGAACTGCTGGCAGCAAGGGATGAATTGAAAAATGAGCTTTCATTAAACACCTGGGGTATCGCATATGATGATCTTGATGAAGACAGGATGATGGCAGTTGATGAATATTACAAGGTGCCTATTTCTGAAGCAGAACCAAAAAAAGTGGGAGGTAACTAAGATGAGTAAATTTACCAGAAAGACCGGGAAAGGTGGTGTAGCTAAAATTAACACCGCATCACTGCCTGATATAGTCTTTATGCTTCTATTCTTCTTTATGACAACAACTGTTATGAGGGAGGTAGAACTTAAGATCGGTGTTACCGTACCTGAAGCTACTCAAGGAAAGAAACTGGAGAAAAAGTCACTGGCAAGCTTTGTATATATAGGCCAGCCACTGCCTAATCTTCGGGCTACTTTCGGATCTGAACCAAAAATTCAGCTAAACGATGCATTTAAAGAGGTTGCAGATATTCAGGACTTTATAGCACAGGAGAGAGAACAACTCGATGAAGCAGATAAAGCAAAGATGCTTGTCTCATTAAAAATCGACAGAGAAACCAAAATGGGAATTGTCTCTGACGTTAAACTCGCTTTAAGAAGGGCAAATGCACTGAAAATCATGTATGCCAATACAAATGTTGATGAGATTCAGCACCTGCACTAGTATCTCTCAACATCACAATATAAAAAAGGCTATCCTCTGGGTAGCCTTTTTTAGTTTTGAGTTTGGAGTCTAGAACCTGTGCAGGTAAGAAGCCTTGAAAAAGAATCCCCTGGTTGTCTCCAGAAAATCTTTATCATAAACATAGATATTACCATCCCATATCGTCCTTTCATAGACCGATCCATAACCCAGATACACAACAGTTCCCGGGATATATGTAAACGAGGCCAGAAAATCTGTAAGTACAGTTTCGTAATAACCATTATACTCAGAGATAGCCCTTATAAAAAAGTACTTGTTCATCTGGTAGGTTAATTTTCCTCTCAGGATAGAATAATTATATTCCTGATCACCGCTTGCCGAATCGTAAAAGTCTGAATATGTATAGCTCAGGTCAATATGAAACTTGCTGGAGGGCTTATAATTTGTCATAAACAAAAACCTGTTTGTATATCCCTGGTAGGGATTTGCCGTATATCGAGGTGAACCCAATCTCTGGTAGAGTGCAGCGCCGCTAAGCTTTGTGCCTATCTGTGAGCTTATAAGACCATGAAAGCCTCCTGTGTTAAAGCGCTCTCCCATGAAAACTTCATTTGAGTACTCAGCCTTTACCTTTATATATGTCGATCCCTTAAAAAAGATCCATGCTGCCAGGTGATCTAAGGTTTCCCACATATTGTATTCAATATCCCGGGTTTGTTTAGAAAACAATTCAATATCCACCCTCTGAATCTTATCCGTTTTGGGATACAATTTCGGTTTAACAAGTCCTTTAAAATAATTAATCCCCCTACGCCTTATAAACCCGGTCTCAACGTTAAAATCCTCACTTATGCTCTTTCCCCCAAACGAATAAGTAATATTCCGACTGTCGTGAGCAAACTCCGCTGAAAGCATATATCCAATATAAGCTTCTTCTGTAGGATCTGAAAGACTATTAGTTAAAACTGCATTATACATAATCCTTGTCCCGCTTCCGACTCTTATCTGGCCATCCAGGCCGGCAACCCGGTTAAAAGTACTATCCATCTCCCTGCCTGTATATATTGCCCCTATATAACTATCCTCAGAAAGACTGTATTTCATCCTTAGTACCGGGTAATGTGCAATCTTGTCTGTGCCATTATTATTGCTATTACCTACCCTGTCGGGAGAGTAAAGTGCAGCCAGGGTAAGTCTTTCACTTACCTTCCCTGTAAGCTTAAGACCTCCTATAGGATTGGCTATTTTCCTGGTATGGATAAGGGTGTTTACCGGGTCGTGCTCGTCAGATTTTGTGGCTGCAACAATAAAATTATCATGCCCTTCAAGGAAGAATGGCCGTTTTTCTGCAAAAAACAGGTCATACCTTAAATTAACGTCAACCTGGCCTGCATCAGACTCTATCTGACTGAAATCAGGATTTATAGTACCATCCAGAATAAGCTGAGAAGTAATACCATATTTTGCAGTGAGACTCAGATCAGGGGTACGTTCATAACTTTGCATCTCCCCCTCAACATGAGTGTTACGCGCAGTATAGGTAAAGGCCGGAAGAACCTCAAAAAGCTTATAATGCCTTACTCCCTCATATATCATGGGTTTCATCTGGGTAAGGAAAGCCATTCCCCTGGAAGGATCCATTGCAGGATAAGAGCCCTGAATATTCTGCCTGCTTATCTTTCTCTCAAAAAATACCGACATCTCAACAGGCTCCTTAGTCGAAAACCTTATACTCTTAAGTGGGATCTGCATCTCTATCCTGTATCCATCCTTATCAAGTAAGCCGGCGCTGTACCACACAAAGTCAACGCTCGCATCCTCCTGACCTGCGGAGAACCTGCTGTCCATCTGTATGCCATGAGGATTTACATAAAACGCGTATAATGACTGATGATCATTAAAACTATCAAGATTAACACATATCCAGTCGTCAGCCGTAATATTATTCCTTGAATTAACAGATGCTTTAATTTTTTCAGGTTCATTATCAAAACATTCAAAGGCAAAATAGATATTTTCATTGTCGTACAGCATATAAACAACCGTTCTCTGGCTCATATCCAGGCCAAAATCAGGAGAGAAGGTCTTAAATCCAGTTACACTCGTTGCAGTAGTCCATGCCTCATCATCAAGCACTCCATCTATATCTGGAGGATTATCTGTTTTAACCGGTCTGAGGGCTTCACCGACCTGCCCCATACTGCTTAAGGCTGTTATTGCCATAAGCATCATTAAAAATATTCCTTTCATCGAAAAAAAACTTATTTAATTCTTCCATTCGTTAGGTTTGCAATATATACGATTATTTGAAATTGTGAAATGATGTAGAACAGCTGATTTGTGGAGAGAAATAGGTGCATTAATTTAAATAAGATCCCTTTCTAACGAATCTCACAACACACAAAATGAACAGGGTTAACAAATACTCAGCGGTCATATCTATAAAACTAACATAATAAAGCCATGAAAAAACTTATACTATACTTATATCTTTCTCTTGCTCTTGCATCACTCTTTGCATGTATTAAGAATGGAGGAGAAGTTATTAAAAAACAGGGTCCCTATATCGGGAGTGAACTTCCTGGAAATATTCCTGAACTATTTGCACCTGGGATAGTCGCTAACGGATACCAGACAAGAGATGTGGCAATCACACCCGATGGCAAAGAAATATATTTTGGAATCAGGAGTGCAGGACACTATAGCATCCTTGTAACAAAGGAATTAAAGGGAGGCTGGACCAGGCCTGAAGTTCTTGAGCACATGGAAAACCCTAAGTATATGAATATCGAACCAGCCCTTAATTATGACGCATCAAAGCTGTTTTTTCTTTCAAGCCGTCCAGATTCTACAATGGGTGTAGAAGAAGGCGAACAGGACATCTGGGTAATGGACCGTGAAGGAAGCAGCTGGAGCGAACCATATAATCTTGGTCCGCCGGTAAATACAGATCTTCCCGAGTTCTACCCATCTCTAACAAAAGACGGTACCCTTTATTTTACCAGAAACCACCTTGATTTAAACGCCGCATATATCTATCGCTCAAGGTTAGTCGACGGAAAATACCAGCAGCCTGAAAAACTTCCGGAACAGGTAAATTGCGGACTATCTCATTATAATGCCTTTATTGCCCAGGACGAAAGTTATATTATCGTTCCTGCCATGGGTCGGGAAGACAGCTTTGGAGGAACAGATTATTATATCGTATTCCGTACTGAAGACGACAGATGGAGTAATCCAATTAATATGGGAGATAAGATAAATACACCCGACACATATGAATATTCAGCATATGTAACCCGGGATGGAAAGATTCTTTTCTTTATGTCTATACGAATGGCAGAAGATCCTGAAAAATTAAGCTACGATTACATGGTAAACTCTTATAAAAAACCGGAAAGCGGAAATCCTTCGATCTACTGGATGGACGCGGAGTTTATTGATGAGCTCAGAGAAACAGCAGTATTTGAATAAGATAGGAGTCCCCTATCTTATTTTATAGTAAAAGGGAAGTCCTCTTCCCTTTCGTCTTTCTCAGCTCATCCTGGCTCCTCGCTAAAGCTTGCCACCGGCAACCTTATTGACGCTCGGCCCTGTCTTTGGTCTCTTGAGTGATCCCGAGAGGACTGACTTCGTCGGACCTCTGAGTCTCCGAATTCCGAAAGCAAAAACAACTTACTTCGCAAGTCGTTTTAATATTCTCAAAAATCCCTCTGAGCAAGCTCAGGGATTTTTAAGAATTACAAAACCCAGAGC
>CAZWLP010000111.1:0-6194 GCA_964634565.1 uncultured Rikenellaceae bacterium
TATGGGGATTGAGCTTAATAATATATTATGCGGGTATTCTGAGATTTCTGTTAAAGATATATGGCAGGAGGAAAAACCTTACCTCGAGATAATCCAGAAAAACTACATATCCTTTAAAGCACTGGGCAGGGATATTGATCAGAAGCAGATATTTACATACCATGTTGATAAGGAAACAGGGGATTTTTTTTATCATGATAGTTATTCCGAAGCAGGGGGACAGAATATGTCGGCTATTATGAAAAGGAATGGTGACAGTCTGACTATTGGTGATTCTGTAAATGCAGTCTATAAAAGTATCTTTCTTCCTGAAGGGGTAATATTGCCAAATACAGTCTATTATCCACATCTGATAGATGATCTGGTAGGCAGAAACTTGAAAACCAGTAAATGTTCAGTATTTGATGTCAGAACGGGAAAGATTAACGAGGTTGAATATGAAAAAACAGGGGAAGAGAAGCTTAATATTAATAATAAGACTTATAGTACAATTCTGGTTAAAGAGGCTGATAAATTAACAGGAATGACGTATAAGTACTGGATTGATAAGGAAAATGGATTTAGGCTTGGAATGGAGGCTCCTACAGGAATCAGAATTTCTCTGGCTGATAAATCAGTAATTGATAGACTTGGCGTTGGTAACTGGGACGATAATATATTTGGAAAAACAAATAAGTATATTCCTGATATTACTGGATTATCTTCAATGCAGGTCAGGGTTAAGCTCAATGTTATACCATCTTCATCTCCTGGAGAACTTAGCGTCAGGGGGCAAAGCTTTAAGGGATTAATAGATGGGAATAATATCGATGGTACTTTTAATATCAGGCATAATAAGTATTCTGGAAAAGGTTCGCCCTCTTTCGGAGATGACATTGATTTTCCACCAGATATGCAAAAGTACCTTTTGGCAGATGATATGATTCAATCTGATAATAATGAAATATTGAAAAAAGCCATTGAAATTACTGAAGGTTCTACAGACACCTGGGATGCCACTCAGAAGCTTGCAAAGTGGGTTATCGACAATATTGGAGGATCAGTTATTGTAGGAAATGCAATTCAAACGTATAGTAGCAGAGAAGGGGCCTGCGGATCACAATCATTTCTAATGGCTGCTTTCTGCAGGGCTGTGGGAATACCCGCCAGGGTAGTAAGGGGATGTCTTTATACTCCTGAATACGGGGGAAGCTTTGGAAGTCATGCCTGGAATGAAATATATATGGGTGAAGAAACAGGGTGGATACCTATAGATGTTACAATTCACGAGCGGGATTATATTGATTCCGGACATATCAGGCTCGGTATAGTAAATACAACTAATACTATAATAGATTACAACGAAATAACTATACTCGACTACACTGTCAGGTGAAGCAAATCAAAATAATTGTTCAAACTCAGACAAGGTTCTGGCTCATAACCATCCAGATAAAAAGAGAAAAGCCGGTCAGGAAAAGCAGGAGTATGGCTTCATTATAAGAATTTAATCTTTTTACTGCTTCTGTTTCTTTTGAAGCCCGATAAAAGAGAACTGGAACCAGTATGATTAGAATAAGGTTTCCAATAATTACTCCAATACCTGCTCCCGGCCAGTGCTGTAATTTAAACAGCACGGAAATTCCAATAATAGTCATTCCTATCATTCCGGCCAGGTTAACAAGTCTTTGAGCAGAATTTTTAGCAAAACTATTTCTGTCTATCATAAGAAGTGGCGAATAGATCAGAGCAAAGATTAACAAACTTAAAGTCAGGGCAACACCTGCTCCCGGCCAGTGTTGAAACTTGAATAATACTCCTATAACAAACATCACGGAAGAGATTACACCCAGGGTTAATGTAATTTTTTTCATAATTTTTGCAGGTTAATTATTCAAAGTTACGAAATTATTGGAATTGCTTAAAAATATATGATATTCTATCTACTCCTTGTTAATTGTATCCTGGAACTGGTATTTAAAGAAATCATTTTTTACAGAATCCATTTCCTGGAATAATTCGTTCATATGTTGCCAATTTTTAGTAAATCTGTCTTTAAAAAAGTCCTTCTTATAGAAATCAAAATTCAGAAGTGAATCCTGGAAAAAGATATTATTAAAAAAAGGATCATCTGAAAATGAATATCTTTTATTAAATTGTTTTCTAAAAGAATTAAATAAACTGTCTCCAACAAATTGATTGTTTTCGATATTAGAGTAATAGTAAGAATAAGTTGAATCGTACTTTATTATATTCCCATCTTCATCGTATTCCTTATTAACTATTATATTAGTCTCTGGCTGGTTTTTATCTGTTTTATCTTCAGTATTTTTATTCTTTTGCCCGTTGCAACCAGTGAAAATCAGCGACATAAAGAATAATACTGTCATTATCTTTTTCATGATCGTAAAAATTTAATTGTTAACTAATAGACTACTGTGATACAAAATTCAGAAGCCTGGTTCTGAAACAGATCAATAGAATGGAAATAGATGCCGGAAAGTTTATTCCGGCATATATTTAATTGCCAGCTACGAAATAGCTATTTGCCTTGCTGGCTTGGGTTTCGCCTCTTCCCGCTTAGGGATTGAAATATTAAGGATGCCATTTTCATATTTTGCTGAAATTTTGTCATTCTCAACTGTTACAGGGAGAGAAAATGACCGGCTAAAAGACTGATAACTGAATTCCCTTTTTGTGAATTGCTCGCCCTCTTTTGTTTCGTTCTCAATCTTTTTTTCTGATGAAATGGTCAGGACATCATTATTTATCTCAATCTTAAAGTCCTTTTTGCTAAGGCCGGGTGCAGCCAGTTCTACCTTAAAACCTTCCGTGTCTTCTTTAATATTTACTGAAGGCAGAGTAGTATTGGTATCTGAATAATTTCGGTTCGACCAATCAAACATATCGTTTTCAAAAAATCGGTCGAACAAACTTGGAACCTGATTTGAAAATCTAACAAGTGACATGGTTTATTCCTCCATTTTTTAATTAAACAATAGTATTAAATTACATATAGGAAAAAATCAAATAATATGCCATTGTATAATTCCTGAAATTTTGTCATAAATCATATCGTCAGACCTTCAGGAGGTAATCTGTAAAAGCATGTGGAGATGTTATTGCTAGCTTTCGAAGTGGGAAATCAACCCTGTTATTTCCAATCTATTTTAACGGCGTTCTGAACATCAATATGATTTTCTTCGCCTCGGGAGTAGATTTTGAAAAAGGCACCCGATGGATGGACATATTCATTGTAAAGATATCCCTGTAGTTCATCTGTAAGCGTACCTCCAAACTTACAACTCTCTTCTATCTTATTTTGCAGTTTAAGATGAAGCTTATTGTTCTGACCATATGTCACTATATTAAGATTTATAGTGAAAGATTTCTTTTTCTTCTTCTCGATAGCAGACTTGTCGAAGTAATAATGCACCCATGCTGCTGCACTTTGATTTACAGGATTATAGGCATAGCCCCATGTCTCAGGTTTAAGTCTGTTCTTATAGGGGTTGATCATTTTGAACTGACTGTCTTCCAGGGCTTTATGAAAAGTATCTTCCATAGGGTTTATTACCCCGTCTAAAATGGTTTCAAATGAAATTTATTGAGCCTGTGAAAAAATTGCTGGTGTCAGCAGTAAGATAATCAGGTAACCAATGTTTCTAATTCTTTTCATCTGTATTTTTGTTGATAGGATATCGAAACTATAACAAACTGGCGTCAATATCAAATTATTCTTTCCGCAAGTATTCTGTTTGAGTAAAACCTTAAATTAGAAATTTAAAATACCTGTCTGCCTTTATCAGTTTCAATCTTCGAATCTTTAATATAATTTAATTTCAGATGCCTCGTCGCTTCTCTCGCCCGGAATGACAACCTGCTCCCTGCTCCCTGCTCTTCGTCCTCTTCCTTTCGCCGTTCGCCGTCCGTCGTTTGCCCCCACTCCGGTCTTATCTGCGGGAAAACAATACATCCCGGATGTATTGGAAATTAATCCGCTAAGCCAGACCCGGAGATCTGAAAATTTGATATTACCTGCCTATTCAAATGATCTATTGCCTCAAATATTCCTTGGCAGCTATTTCATTTGAAAATTTTTTTATTTCGACTTTGACGCCTGCCTTATTGATAAAATTACTAACAATAAGCCGCTTGAGACCTTCTTCAGAAACTACAAATGCTTCCTTTCTCAATCCCGCCTCTGCCAAAAGTGGCAAAATTTCTTCTGCAACCCAACTAGTATCAGCAGTTGATATCAGTCCAATATTCCTTGCATCAATATACAAATTCAATGATTTGTAGCGTTTTTTACTGGCAATATACTGGTCCCTGAGTTTGATTTCTGATTCTCTGAAAATATTCGATTTCATAGGTTTCAAAGCGATCCATTCCAGGCAGGGAACATTTGGATCTATCGAAATTCTGTAATAGTCTGTATTTTCTAAAATCATAGGAAAGTATTTAGTTATTAGAGCAATATAAACATAATTTCTAAAATTCAAGTCAGATATGTATGCCAGTGTTTCTTTATTTGGTTTTTGAAAGGACGTTTCTATGTTTTTTTTAGACTGACTTCATCGCTGAATAAATTTCAATTAGCTCAGTAAAAATTCTTGATTTAGAGCGATGTACCGATGAATTACGAAGAAAGATATCAGAATATGATGGATTTTGCATGCAGAAAAGCAAATTAGGATATTCCTTAATCAATTGCTATGAGGCATGAGCAAATAGAAGAAAAAAAAGCCTCAATAAAGGGTAGAATTGAGATGGCAGCTTTGCTGCCCTTGGTTGAGATTGTTGCTTTGCAACAAGTAGTTGAGAGTGATCCTTCTTAGCTCTTTGAGCTATGAAGGACAGAGGTTGAGACTGAGTTTGGAACAGGTTTAGGGGTTTAGTTCGATCAGATCAGAAATTACCATTCGTTAATCGATATTGCCTTTGGCGAGCTCTAATCACTCACTGACCTTCGGCAGGTTCGTAATTCTCGGTTCGTAAATCAAAAGCCAAATGTTTTAAAAGGCGCAAGATACCCTCCTTAGGTAAACCTTCGGAGGGCGGCAAGACTTAAGACGTAAGGCATAAGACGCAAGCCATAAGGCGAAAGGAGGACCTATGTCATCTTATAATCTATTTCTTCTTCTCAACAAAACTGCTTTCATCATTCGTATCTCCGGTTCCCTTATAGACTGCTTTTGCCGGATAAGGGTAAACGGGTCTGCTCATGACTAATTCATTTTTAACATATTTTGAAACAATTATCCTCTCAGGGGCTTCTCCATTCTCAACCCAGTCACTTATCAACTTTAACCATCCTGCGGATGATGGTCCGGGTCCGCCGCCACAATGCTGAACACCTGGTAATAAGAAAAGGCGAATATACTCTTCAATTTCCGGAGACTTTTCCTTTGCTGCCTCATAGTGTTCTATCGAGGTATATACTGAAAGGGCACCATCATTCCATCCATGATAGATTATCATTTTTCCGCCCCTGTTTTCGAATTTACTGTAATCTGTTGAACTTGCATTAAGATATGCCGCTGCATACGAAGTGTTTTTTCTGAAATCGGAGAAATCATAGGTGGAATAATCCCAATTCTGATCATTGAAGATTAAGTATTTAGCCCCTTCCGTTCCCAAACCAAATTCAAATGTTGGAAAATTCAGGGACATTGCCCACGGATGTGGCCCAACTATCCATCCCCACCATTCACTTTCTGATCCCCAGGCAAATCCAGGGTATATTTCTTCCCCCTGTAAATGCAATCCGCCGTATATTTTCTCAATAATGCTTATCTGATCCCTTGTAAATGAAACCTCCGGGCCTGAGTCCTTTCCATAACTGAGGAGTAATGAGAGATCCGGATTGCATACTGAAGGATCATTTATAATATTGTCTTTGACACCATCCAGTTCATCACATTGTTCAAGAATAAATTCATTAAGCAGTTGCACCTGTTTTTCTGAAATTGTGCAAGTGGATAAATCTTCGGGATTCGGGAAAAGCAACTGTGCATTCCTTACAAATTTAGCCAGGGTACCGGGCCAGTCAATCACTGGAGCTCCGGCTATTATACCATCAAAATCTTCAGGGTATCTTTGGGCTTCAATCAGTGCCTGGCCTCCACCCCTTGAGCATCCCATAAAATATGAATACTTTGGAGCAATGCCATAATAGATATCAATAATAGACTTGGAAACTAATGCTGTTC
>CAZWLP010000112.1:0-2843 GCA_964634565.1 uncultured Rikenellaceae bacterium
CCGGTACCACAATATACAACAACTATCTTATCCGATGGAATAGTGGTCATTTCATCCACTATACCAAGTGTTGCTCCCGGCTTATATCTGACTGCGCCAGGTATATGACCACTCTCATACTTATCACGACGATCATAATTTATTATAAAGTACTTCTCCGGATTCTCAAAAACCTCTTCAGGGCTTATCATAACTTCCCCTGGTCCTTCACTGAATAACTGCTTAAATCTTTCCGCTCCAATCTCCTCTCCTGTTGAATAGCCTGTTGCCAGAACAGGCATTCCTGATGCAGAAGGCTTATCGCTATTTTCAGTTTCAAGATTCTCCTGAAATTCCGAAGAGCATCCGGCCAACCAGCCCGACTCTGCAAAAGACATATTCCAACCACTCATTCCCCATCTTAAAGCATAAACATTACCGTAGCCCATAAGGCGAAGCAGGGAAGCAGTATAACTTGCAAGCTGTCCATCCTTACTTACCAGAACAATCCTGTCAAATTCAAATGGTTTAATTTCGTTCATCAGATAAAAAGGCAGATCCTGAAATCTGATATTTACAGACCCCGGCAGCCTCCCCCTGTTAAAATCTTCAGCCTCCCTGATATCAATAACATAGCTTATGATACTTGAATCTTCAAAAACACTTGAAGCCTTAATAAGCGATGGGAATTCACGGGAGTTAACATAATCTCCGTTTTCTTCCAGGTCTTTTAGCAACAACTCTGTTTCCCTGTCAATAACTATTTCAATATTGCTTTCAGGAGCTATTTTATCAGGAGCTTTTTCTTCCTTAGAATCTGATTTGTCATTTGAGCAGGCAAAGAAAATAAGAGGTGCCAAAAAAAGCAAAGCTCTTAAGATATTCCAGGATCCTATCTTTGTCATAATACTATTCGTTTACGATTTCGATACCATCTTTATCCAGTCTTATCGATCCGGTCCTGTTGCCCTTTTCGTCATAAATGAACCTGGTAACTGCAACACCATTATCAGGACTGTTAATAAGATTCCTGTCTTTATCCATATTCTTCATTTCAAGCATAGCTCCATGCTCATCGTAGCTGTACTGAGTAACCGGAACATTCTTACCTGAGAGATACTCATCGTCCTGATCAAAAACAGCCATTTCCAATAAATATCCATTGTCATCAACCTTATTAACTCTCTTGGCCCAGCCCCAGTAAAGATTTGATAGCTGACCAACTGTGTTATGCACAGAGAAACTAAGGAGGTCGCCCTGTTCATTATTCTTAAACTCAAAATATGACACTCCAATGTCCCCACAATTTTCAGCCGTACAATTATACAGAGTGTCGGCCTGGTAATTCATCATGGCAACAACATAACCATTATCATCATATTCAAACCTGAGCTCGTAAAAAGGACAAAAAGGATTCATAACAGTTTCCTCATCGGCAAGATTATACCTTAACTCTCTTACCATACCATTTTCAAGTGTACTCCACTCATAACGGTGAATATTATTTCTATTCTCAACTGCTTCTCCGTTTTCATCTAAAAACATTAATTCTGTTCTTAAGCCATCTTCATTAAGGGTATAAACAGCATTATATACTCCACCCGAAGATATCTGTTCTCCATCCTTACTAAAGAATGATTTTATTTGCTTATTTTCCGTGTAAGTGTATTCAATACGCGCAGCACCGCCAAGCGAGCCATAGCTTAATAACTCATCACCCCGCCCAAACTCAACCGATGCAAGACGACCCATATCGTCGTAGGTAAACCTGTAGTTGTTAATAGTTGCAGCCTCATCATCATTTAGCTGATGCAAACCCCTTTCAATATCAAAAGGTGTTTCACTAAACTGAAGAGATCTGAAGTATTCTACTCCGGTTTTAACCTGATCGGTCCCGGTTGACTGATTACACGACTGAATTGCAATCACAAGAATTACAACTATGGCTGCATGCAATGTTAATTTTCTTAGTTTCATATTTTCTGGTTTATTATTTGATTAAGAAACAATTGACTCCTTTCATTGTTCGGGGAAAGGCAAATAATCTTAAAGGAAGGTGTAATAAAAGTTACTGTTCATATTTATCGCGGTCCTGCTAAAAAGAAAGAATAATCAGACTATCAGCCCAAGGTTACTCCTGGCTGCGGCAATCAGTGGCCTGGTCCATACCCCGTAGCGGCAGGCCTTTTCGCAATAACCTTCGCAGTCAAGGCAGACCTGCGCAGGATCGGGCATATCAAGTTTTGCATATTTTTCCATGGCTCTTCGCTCCTGCTTCTTAACACTGAAATAATAATTATAACGAAGAATCTTATTAACAGGTATATTATAGGGACATGCCGTCTGGCAATCATTACAGCCTATCCTGCAGGTAGTATGGCCAAGATGCTCTTCATAGCCCTCCAATACAAGCTCATCCCTTGATGTCAGACTTTGTCCCGAAAGACCGATCATTCTTTCCACCTCATCGAAATTCTGAAAGTCCCATATTGTGGTATGAGCCTTTTTATTTGAAAGAACAAATCGCGATGCTGCATCCCTGAATTCTTTTTCATTATTAATCCCATAAGTACTGAAGAAGCTCTCTGCGGCATCATACATCTTCTTATACTTATCATAATATCCCTGGGTATACATATCCACTTCCCTTCCCTCGGCAATCATCTTATCGCGTCTGGAAACGAAAATATCAAAGAGGTGAACAGGATTGGATTTCATTATAATGGTTGCAATATCCTTCTGATCACATGCCTCCAGCACTTTTTCAGCAATATCCCTGTTGGCAAAATTATAGGCCAGCAGAATAACATCAAACCTGCCATCCTCAACCGCTGTAAGAAGTATTTTATCAAGACTCTCCTCAG
>CAZWLP010000112.1:2943-5857 GCA_964634565.1 uncultured Rikenellaceae bacterium
CCTCAGGATCTGGTCAGAATGTCAGCACAAGGCCAACACCGTTTTCTGTAGGTTTAAGAGCGAGGGACTCCTTATCTATTCCCAGCAGCTCAATCTCAATCTTATTGGCTCTTTCACTGCCTGTAAGCCAGGCAACCATTCCATATGCAAGGGGAAAAATACCTGCACACATAATTCCTAACCCGGCGCCAAAGGTGGCAAATGAGGGAGATTCATCAGAGCTTAATTCGCTGATACCATTAAAGGTCATTATACCTCCGCCAATAAACATACCTGAACCCACGACAGTCCAGATCTTCCCATTTTGTTCCATCTTTTCAGATTGCTTTAGTGCCAGCTCCAGCTGGTCCCTGTTCATATCTGAATAAGGATTATAGATATAAGTATAATACTGACCTTTTAAGCTTGCACTGAAAATAAATAATACGGCAATTAAAGAGTATAGTGCTTTCATGATTTATATGAGTTATTTGCTGTAAACCAGCAAATTATATGCCATAAACCAGAGGCAGGTGATGTAACAATAATATAGATGAAGAAAAAAATTATTCCTTTAACCACAGAGAAGCACTGGTCATATCATCAAAGTAGGCGGTCTCAATATCAATATCACCAACCTTGCTTAAAATATTTCTTACTGACATTGTAGCGAGTGTACTTGTTGGCATAACTATAGCCATTTTCCTTATCCCTCCGGATATTGCACGAGGATACCAGTCGTTATTTGACCATTCCTGATCATCCTTCGCCAATGCCTTCATGTTTTGAAGGTCAGCCAGCCATTTATGCGATTTCTTTTCAATAATAAGGTCAAGTCCCTTGTCAAGACCCCTGCGAAAATTATCACCAATAACAAACTTTTTCCATCTCATTACTACGCACTCAACTCTTTCATTCCATGATATCTCAAGGAAATCTTCATTAAAATAAATCATAACAGGCAGGTTTTAAGTTAGTTAGCAATCAGACAAAAATTACCTTAATTACTGTCTTTTGCATATATCAATATAAGCAAAAAATACAGATTCATTATGTAAGTGCACTAAATTTAAATTGCCATTATAATGAGATCCGGATTTGAAGAAAGTCATATTACAGCTGCCTAAAAGTAGTATAAGCCCGGGAAGAGAGATTTTAATACGCAGGCAAAAAAACGGTATGATCCCCGGGGTTCCCAAGAGTTTCGCTGCTTAACAAAGATTGGAGGGTCTTAAAATAATATATATCTTAGTTGTAATAAAGGCTGTAAACCAATTACTAATAAAACGCCCGGGCTAATTATAGGAATATTCAGGCTGACACACAACATAAGTATTTTTAATTAAAGAAAGAATTTATTATGAAGACAGCATTAATTTTACCTGCAATTGCTTTATTGGCTTTATTGATATCATGTGGCAACAATTCAAACAATCAAGCTGAAAAGGATAAGGCAAAAAAAGATGTACCCCTAGAAACGGCACAAGAAGAATCATTTCCTGATGGATATCCACAGGAGATTGCTCTTCCTGAGGGATTCAGACCCGGACAGATCAGAACCGGTGATGGGTCAAGAACTAATGCCGAAGGCACGCAAACCTATAAAACTTTTGTGTTTGATAAGATGATGCCGGAAAACAGGGCAGAACTTATAAGTCATTACCAAAAAATTATTGAAGAGCAACAATGGAACGGTGAATGGAGGATTTCTGATGAAGGATTGGCTGGATCGGGAACCTTTTCAAAAGATAATATGGAATTAGAGATAAAGGTTACTGATATGCTTTTTACATTTACTTTAAGGATATTCTAGAAGAATCTTCAATAAGCTTATTGTGATGAGCTTTCTAAAACTCAGATCTATCCTGCTGGTATGTTTGTTGCTGCCATTTCTGACATCGTGCCATTCTGATTATATTTCACTGGACTATAAAATCCACCATAGTGCAGTCTGGAATAATAATCACACCCGGGTTGCCCTTATATTAAGAACAGAAGCATTTAGACAAGCCGGTGGGATAGCACGCTTTCCTGATGGGGGAATAGCCAAAACGGTATTTACTGAGACAGCACTTTATCTGTTTCAGCCTGAAACAAAAACCATTTATAAAGCTGCCCGCCTCGAAAGCTTTCCCTTACTATGGGATATAAAAATTGCTTTTAGTGATTCCCTGGTGTATTATTGTGTTTCACCACCAACAGACTGGGATCAACAACTGGAAAATGCAAAAACAGAAGCCGACTCGCTCAGGGTGTCTAATATGAAAAAAACATATTTCGACCCTTTTGTATATAATGACAGAACAAAAAAAATAAGTCATGTGGATGCATCCATTTTTTCGGAGATGTATTCTGAAAAAGATCTTGCTGAATTACAGTCACTTTACAATCAGATAAAAGAGGTGCCTCTTGCCGACCTGGGTTTGGTTCTGCAGAAGATATATCCCAAAGCGGATAGAGAATATATCAACGATTTTATTTACTCAGCAAAAGGCGGATCTCCACTGACAAAACGGGCAATAGCCGAGCAAATAATATCACCCTTAAGTAAAAGTGAGATCAGAAATATATTAAAAATGATAGACGACTATAAAGAGAGTCTGGATGGATTTGAAAAACAGAGTTTTGAGCTTTATTCAGAAGATAAGATAGAACTTCTCAAAAAACTGCTCTAGCTATCTTGTTATTTTCAATAAGACCCAGATTGCTAATCAATATAGAATATTCATAATAGCCTGATCATGCAAATTTTAAAACTTAAAAAACACATCTTTATAAAGAAGAATAAAGGTAGAATAAATCAAAATATATATGTTCTGCCCTTATGATTGCAATAATTTGATCAGAATAGAAAATTACCTTATTTTTGCCCTCGATTACGGCCCTATAGTTCAAGGGATAGAACAGAAGTTTCCTAAACTTCAGATTCAGGTTC
>CAZWLP010000113.1:0-5844 GCA_964634565.1 uncultured Rikenellaceae bacterium
TAATAATGGAGGAACATTCTTATTTGACACTCAGCTTAAGGACATTATTTTCAAAGGTAATATGGTAAGAGGCCTTATTACTGACAGGGTCGAAATTGAAGCTGATCATCTGATTCTTGCTACCGGACATTCTGCTTACGACACCTACCGCATGCTGATTGATAAAGGGCTTCAGTTTGGCACCAAAAATTTTGCTATTGGTCACCGTATCGAGCATCCGCAAAAGCTTATTAACAAGGCTCAGTGGGGCAGGGAAACTCTGGCCGGAGTAAAGGCAGCAGAATATCGCTTAAGCACAAAATCCAAATCGGGATTGGGAGTTTATAGCTTTTGTATGTGTCCAGGCGGTATGGTTGTGCCGGCTGCGGCCTATAAAGAAAAAAGTGTTGTAAATGGAATGAGCAGATACAAGCGTGATGGCCAATATGCCAATGCAGGCTGCGTGGTAGGGCTTCATCCTGATATGTTGCTGGGCTATAAATGCACTCCCATTGAAATACTTGACTGGATGGATGAGCTGGAGGGACGTTTTTATGCTTTCTCAAACAGCTATACTATTCCGGCAAATATGACAGCTGATTATCTGAGAAAAAGGGAATCGAAGATCCTGACAAATAGCAGCTACCCACTGGGACTGGAATCTGCACCTCTTTTTAATATGATTCCAGAAATAGTATATCAGGCCATAAGCGATGGCCTAAAGGATTTTAGCAGGAAACTGCATGGTTTCGATCAGGGTATTCTGATGGGACTGGAAAGTAAGACCTCCTCTCCCATACAGGTTTCGCGCGATAAAAACGGAAAGTGTACAGGCTTTGAGAATCTCTATTTTGTAGGTGAAGGCAGCGGGTTTGCTGGAGGTATTATCTCCAGTGCTGCCGATGGAGTAAAGTGCGCAATAAACTTATCCAATAATGTTAAATTTTTTTAGTCTTAGTAGTGGAAGCAGCGGTAACTGCTATTATGTGGGTAATAAAACCTGCGGATTAATAATAGATGCAGGGATCTCAGCAAAAAATATTCGTAAATACCTTGGTGATTACGGTATTCCCTTAAGTTCTGTAATGGGTATTCTTATTACTCACAATCATACAGATCATATAAGGGGACTGGAAGTCCTGGCAAGAAGAAATTCAATCCCTGTTTTTACTACTTTCAAGGTATGGGAAAGCATCCTTAAGCCCAGAAGCACGCTTACAAAAGATCTTTTCAGAGAGATCTGTTTACAGGAAAAATTTCTCCTTGCCGGCTTTGAAATAGAAGCATTCCCTGTAAGCCATGATGCCCCTGAGACCATCGGTTTTCATATTTGTACAGGTGACAAAAAAATTACCATTGCCACCGATCTTGGATATATAAGCGAAATGGCAGTTCCTTATATTAGAGCTGCCAACCTGCTTGTTATCGAGTCTAATTACGATGAGCAAATGCTTATAAATGGTTCTTATCCTTTTTTCTTAAAACAGAGGATAATATCTGATAAGGGTCACCTGGGTAATCATCAGACATCAGCTTTTCTTGCAGATAATATCAATACAAAGCTTCAGTATGTCTGCCTTGCCCATCTGAGTATAAACAATAATACTCCGGAACTGGCTCTTCAGGCCCTTTCCGACACTTTTTCCAGGAAAAGCATTGAACTTAATGGCCATATCCAATTTTCTGTACTAAATCGTAATACACCTTCTGAAATAATAAGCTTGAGTAATTAAAAGATTATCCGGTAATACTTATCTTAAGCAAACGTTCGTGATCAAGTATGGTAAATGATTTTCCTTCCATACTGATTAATCCTTCATCGTTGAATTTCTTAAGCATCCGGATAAGAGTCTCTGAACTCATGCCTGAGAGCTCTGCCAGGTCTTTTCTGGAGAGGGGTAAATCAAACTCACATTTCTTAAAGATCCTGTCGCCCAGACAAAGAATTATATCTGCCAGTCTACCATAAGCCTGCTTATAGGTAAGACAGAAAAATCGTCCATAGAGCTGCACACTGTTTGAGCTCAGAATATCAATCATCTCTCTTGCAAAAGCAGGATTACTGGAGATCAGCTGCCTGAAAGTATTAATATCGATCTGCCTTACCTCACAATCAACATAACTGATTGCTGAATAAGGGAAAGTACGATGATGTTCTGCAACGGCAGCAAGTCCGAGAAAATTACCATCCGGTACTATCCTGAGCAATAATGAATTGCTTCCATCCTCCACAAACACTTTGGCCAGCCCTTTCTCCATATACATTACTGTATCAACAATGCTACCCTGCTTGCATAATATCTCTCTCTTATTGTATTTAACAACTACAGAGTTATCATCCACCAACTTTTTTTCCTCATCGGTAAGTACATCAAAACAGTGACACGAATGTGAACTAATTGTACAACCAGTAAACTTTAAACTGTTCTCCATCTTTCAATTATGCAGTATGCAACAAATATACAAAGAATATATCATAAAAAGAACTGACTCACATCAGTTATTTTCCCATTCCACAGCACTTGATTTTGGGTGCTATAACATTACACCTCTTATTGGCAAATTGCTAAAAATCAGCAAACTTTACCAAAGTTAACGCACAGACATTTTTTTTAATAATTAGTGTTAAAAAATTAACGACTAACGACCAGAGTTGAAACTAATTAGAAAAAGATGAGTATAAGCAAAGACAATGCGATGTGTTGATAATAGATGATGTATCAAAACAAAACCTTTTAATTATTATGACTAAACTATTAATATCTCTTCTAAGACCCTTGTTTTTTGCAGGGATGATAGCAATGATAGCCTCAAGTTGTACGATGGTTGACAACAAAGATCAAAAGGCTCTTTCTTATGGAACCTGTGAGGGTTGTCATACAGACCTCGATCACCTTAAACTGGTTTACACCCCGGATGAGGGAGAACCCGTAGGTGGCTGCGGTGGAACTGTCACACCCAGGGAACCTTATGACAGGGTATTTATGGATCCTGAATCCAGTGGCTACGAATCATATAAATCATCCGTTCATGCAGGCCTGGGCTGTGTTGGTTGTCATAACGGAAATGATTATGAATCGGACAAAGACAAAGCTCATTCGGGTGACTTCCTCAGTCATCCTTCAGAGGAGTATAACGATAAATGCGGTAAGTGTCATGCCGACCAGGTATCGGGATTTTCAACAAATCTGCATCACGGCGTAGGGCAGAAAGATAAGGTTGCAAAGCGGAGCGGACTAAGTGGCCATGCAGCCTTTGCCGATCTTCCTGAGCATCAGATTGAAGGATACGATGCCAACTGCGCAATTTGCCATGGTACATGTGGAAACTGTCATGTTGTACGCCCATCAGCTGATGCTGGCGGTCTTATGAATTCTCACGACTTTAACCCGGAGCCTGATATGCTGGCAACATGTGTTAAGTGTCATTCGTCAAGGGGAGGACACGCTTACCTGGGACTCGGATCGGGAACAGTTCCTGATGCTCACTTAACAGAAGCACAGTATGATTGCCTTAACTGCCACACAGGTACTGAGCTTCACGGTAATGGAGAGGTAGTAGACCACAGATATGAATATGCTGATCTGCCAACCTGTACACAATGTCATCAGAACCTCTCAGGCGTTGGCAATGATGGAAAAATCTACCATGAAGAGCACGGTGATGACTTTAATTGCCAGGTTTGTCACTCGCAGGACTATAACAGCTGTGGAAGCTGTCATGTCCATATAGAAGGAGCCAGAGTTCCAGCCTATCTGGATTTCAAGATTGCTCTTAACCCTCTACAGAACCCTGATGCAAATCATAATTTCCCTATGGCACTTGTAAGGCTTACGCCAGGAGCCCCGGATAATTTTGACTATTATACAGGAGAGGATTATTCAAATTTTAATGCATTCCCGATATACAACTACACAACACCACATAATATAATAAAAGTTACAAGCAGAACCGTTGCTGACGCAAGCCGTAGCAACTGCTTTTTAAACTGCCATATCCGTAATGAAGGAGGAGAATTTATAAATAAGGACCTCTATCTGTTTATGGATGTCCTTGAAGAGCCCTGGCAGGTTTCTTCAACAGGCTTTATAACTGTTGACGGCGAATTACCTTCAGGGTGGTTTATTGATGCAACAAAATAAGAAATCCAAATATCTCTAAATATCTAATTATTAAAACAATAAAACAATTAACTATGAACAAGACAAAAATTTTATTATTTAGCGTACTTAGTATGCTTATCATCGTTTCTTCATGTAAGAAAGATGACCCCGTTGTTATTGATGAGTTTGAAGAGTTAATCGCTGAGGTTGAATCAGGCGTCAGCGTTGCCAGCCTCCCCAACTACATTACAGCCGAACAGCTTAAAACAAATAATACTGTAAGCCAGACATCTTATATAATTGATATAAGAGGAGCAGCAGATTATAATACAGGTCATGTGCCCAATGCAATAAACGTTGCCTGGGGAGATTTATTAACTCACCTCGAAGATAATGCAGCGGCAGTAGATGCAATGGACGATATTGTAATTGTATGTTATTCAGGCCAGTCAGCAGCATTCGCTACAGCACTTCTTAGACTTGCAGGTTATGATAATGCAAAATCATTGAAGTTTGGAATGACCTCGTGGCATTCTGATTTTGACAGCTGGACTGGCAGTGTAAGCACCTATTTTGCACAGTTCCTTGAAACCACCGCAAATACAATTGGAGCTGCTGTTGATTACCCGGTAATTAATACAGAAGAAGATAATGGTGAGGATATACTAATGGCACGTATCCAGGCAATCTTTGACGAAGGTTTCACTCTTAATGCTATCGCTGCATCTGATGTTACAGGAAGCCCTGATAATTACTATGTAATTAATTACTGGCCAAATACACAGTACCTTACCCCAGGTCATATACCTGGAGCATATTGCTACGAGCCGGGATCATCATTTACAACTGCTACAAACCTGGCAACCCTTCCTACAGATGAAACTATTGTAGTTTACTGTTATACAGGTCAGACAAGTGCCTATATGGCTGCTTTCCTGAATGTATTGGGTTATGATGCAAAAACTCTTAAGTTTGGAGCAAACTCTATGTTTACAGGAGACCTTCCATCTTCTAACTGGAGTATTTCAAATATCATGGATTATGATTATGATACTACTCCTGGGAAATAAATATTTTCTTTAATATTGAAAGGCTATCCTTCCGGGTAGCCTTTTTTTTGTCACGAATGTAAGTGCGGGAATATTTAACTGATTGTGCGAACAATACAGAGACAGCTGCTTTTACAGGGATGAAACTTAAAAGTACTTCTTCCTGAACCAGAGGGCCAGGCTTACAAGTGAGATCAGAACAGGAACTTCAACCAGCGGCCCTATAACTGCCGCAAATGCTTCTCCTGAATTTATTCCAAAGACTGCCACGGCAACAGCTATAGCAAGTTCAAAATTATTGCTTGCTGCGGTAAATGATATTGTAACCGTTCGGGGATAACCGGCTCCAATCCTCTTTCCCATAAAAAAGGAAACAAGGAACATAATTACAAAATAGATTATAAGAGGAATAGCTATTCGTATTACATCGAGAGGTATCTTTACAATATACTCTCCCTTAAGTGAAAACATCACCAGTATAGTAAATAGTAGCGCTATCAGTGTTAAAGGGCTGATCTTTGGAATAAAAGTAGTATGATACCACTCTTTATCCTTTACCCTTATAAGAATATATCTTGTAAGGAACCCTGCGATAAAAGGTACTCCAAGGTAGATAAATACACTTTTTGCTATCTGGGCAATTGTAATATCCACAACGAAAGAATCAAGCCCGAATAAACCTGGAAGCACAGTAATAAATACCCATGCATAAA
>CAZWLP010000114.1:0-5824 GCA_964634565.1 uncultured Rikenellaceae bacterium
AGCAAATAACCACTAAGCCTCTCTCTTATCAACAAAGTTTCAACAAAATTTTGTTTGTAAGAATACCTGAGAGTGTTTAGTGTGAACTGTTCATTTATTTAACTTTGGTCTGTTTAATTTGTAGAAGGTATAGAGTAATATTTTTTAAGTTTTTATTAATGGCAGTACAACGGGCGAAGGTAAAAGATTTAAATAATCCAATTGCTGATTATGGCAGGGTGCCACCTCAGGCAATTGATATGGAAGAGGCAGTATTGGGAGCAATAATGCTTGAAAAGGATGCGATTATTTCGATACTCGACATCCTTAAGTCAGAAAGTTTTTATAAGGATAGTCACCAGAAAATTTACTCTGCTATAAGTGCCCTTTCCCAGAGGGAGATACCTGTGGATTTGTATACTGTGACAGAAGAGCTGAAAGCTACAAAGTTGCTGGAAGAGATAGGCGGACCGGTTTACCTGACCCAGCTTACTTCCAAAGTAGTGTCTGCCGCCCACGTTGAATTTCATGCCAGAATTGTTGCTCAGAAATATATTCAGAGAGAGCTTATACGTGTTACTTCCGACATCCAGGGTAAGGCATTTGATGATACATATGATGTAAATGAGCTTCTCGACTATTCAGAAAATGAATTATTTCAGATTGCTGAAGGAAACATAAAAAAGGAAGTTGCCCCTATCAACATAGTTTTAAAAGAGGCTATCCATGAGATTGAAGAGGCCAGTAAAAAAGAGGATGCCCTGGTTGGTGTCCCTTCCGGTTTTACAAACCTCGACAGGTTAACTATGGGCTGGCAGAAATCAGACCTGATAATAATTGCTGCCCGTCCTTCGATGGGTAAAACAGCATTTGCCCTGTCTATGACCCGTAATATGACGGTAGAGCATAAGAAACATGTCGCATTCTTTTCTCTCGAGATGTCTTCTATACAGCTTGTAAACAGGTTAATTGTTGCTGAAACAGAATTACCTAGTAACAGGATCAGGAACGGTAAGCTTAAGGAGGATGAGTGGAGGCAACTGGAAGAGAGAATTAAGACCCTCGAAAAGGCTAATATTTATATCGATGATACTCCTGCCATATCAGTATTTGAATTACGTGCAAAGTGCAGGAGATTGAAGGCTCAGAATAAGCTCGACCTGGCTGTTGTCGACTACCTTCAGCTTATGACCGGTCCGGCCGATGCCGGTAGCAGGGAGCAGGAGGTGAGTAGTATATCCAGATCGTTGAAGAGCATTGCAAAAGAACTTGAGATACCAATACTGGCACTTAGCCAGCTGAACAGATCGGTTGAAGTAAGGGGTGGTAGTAAAAGACCACAGCTTTCAGACCTCAGGGAATCGGGTGCGATAGAACAGGATGCAGATATGGTGGTATTTATTCACCGACCCGAAAAGTATGGTATGATGACCCTTGAAAACGGAAACTCATCAAAGGGTGTTGCAGAAATAATATTATCTAAAAACAGGAATGGTCCTGTAGATGATGTATTTCTTCGTTTCAGGGAGGAGAAGGCTCAGTTTACTGATATGGATGAAATTGATTTTGATGGTATGCAGGATGGACTTGATGATAAAAGCTTTACTGTTGGATCAAAGATGAATAATGACGATCTTTCAGATTCTGATACAGCTTTTGAGCAACAATCGCCTTCAGATGAAGACACTCCTTTTATTTAAATAATTGAGAATATGACTGAACAATTGGCTTTTCTTTTTACCGGAATAATTGTCGGGCTGCTATTTGCCTGGATCTTATTCAGGTTCTGGTTACGGTCGGTAAAAGCAGAAGATTCTACCCTTTCAAAGAGGATTACTGCCGAGCTTGATGAACTAAAGCAAAGTCTTGATAGGAAGGAGAAGGAGATAGTGAGCTTATCAGCCCTGGTTGCCGGCAAGGAAGCAGATCTGAAGAATCTTAATGAGAAGCTTATTAGCCAGAAGGCTGAGGTTGAGGAATTACAGGAGAGGATGAAAAAGGAATTTCGCCTGCTTGCAAGCGAAATTCTTACAGAGAACAGCGACAGACTTACAAAGGAAAACCGTGAAAAACTTGATGATGTTCTTAAGCCTTTTAATGAGAACCTCAAAGAGTTTAAGAAGAAGGTTGAAGATACATACGAAAAGGAAGCCGACCAGAGGAGGTCGCTTAAGGATGAGGTAAAAAGGCTGGCCGAGATGAACCTTATGATAGGTGAGGAGGCAAAGGCTTTAACCCGGGCGCTGAAAGGTGACTCCAAAACACAGGGTATCTGGGGAGAGAAAATACTGGAAAGGATACTTGAAAATTCAGGGCTGAAAAGGGGAGAGGACTTTATAGTGCAGGACTCCCATATCTCTGACGATGGCAGGAGGCTGATACCTGATATAAGTGTAAAGTACCCCGGGAAAGGAAATATTATTATTGATTCAAAAGTCTCCCTTCTGGCCTACGAGCAGTATGTTAATGCCGATGATGAAGAGGCCAGAGACCGGGCACTGAAGGCACATATTTTAAGCGTCAGGAATCATATTAAATCACTTGCCTCGAAAAACTACGAGACAATCTATAAAGAGAATACTCTTGATTTCGTTATGATGTTTATGCCGGTTGAGCCTGCCTATTATCTTGCTTTACAGAATGATAATGGTCTGTGGAATGAGGCTTACGAGAAGGGTATACTGCTGATTAGTCCAACTAATCTGATTGCCGCATTAAGGATGATAGAGAATGTATGGAGACAGGTTAAGCAGGAAGCAAATGTGATTAAGATAGCCGAGGAGGGTGCAAAACTATACGATGGTTTTGCAGATTTAATGAAAAGGCTGGATGACCTGGGTGCAAGGCTGGAAAGTACCAGAAATCAATACGATCAGACCATGATTAAGCTAAGAGGCAGAGGCAACCTTATTTCAAAAGTGGAAAGGCTTAAGAATCTCGGTGTAAAAACAAAGAAGAGCATCCCCGATAAGTTTACCGATGACCTTGAATCAGGTACTGACTAGTCAAAAATAAATGTAAATCTGAATCCCGTACCTGTATACTTCATATTTTCAAAGCCTGCATATACTCCAATACGTCCCAGCAGCAGAACTTCACTCAGGGTATATCCAAATTCAGTATAGTGTCCAATTGCAGGGGTATAAAGATATGCAACACTAATATTCTCTCGCATCAGGGTGTTGCTCAGTACCGGGAGTAGTTTAATAAGCAGGTAAGGGGTGGTAAACCTGAAATGGGCTTCTGTATAATATTCTGGTGTGCTGAGAGAATAATAAGCAGGTAGCATAAACACATCCCGGTAATTGGTTAACTGCAGTGGTACAGGCTGCGAATTAAAATGGAAGAAATCCTGGTACTGCGCTCCTTTGTTATTTAAAAATCCACCAGCCTTCAGGCGCCACGAATATTCTGCAAATGCACCTACTGATTTACTCTGCGATACCTCAAAATTTATCTTATCGAAACCGGCCTTGCTATTGTCATCATAAATAGTCAGTCCATGCAGATAATTTATTGTAAAAGTCGGGTAATCTGATCCTGCCGACGACTTTATACCATTGGTTATCCTGTATCTCTGATGTGGGACCCAGCTAAGCTCCACAAGTCCTGAGTGATGAGTATGATCTGCCAGGCCATAGGGCAGATTGCTTATTGAAGGATTAGGCAGGTAGGAGTTTACAGGTATATTTTCCTTATAGCTTTCGTCTTTTTTAAGGAAGGAGTAATCTGTATTATTACTGGTAAGCGACCTGGATTCATAATTATACGTGAATTCTGCATAGAGGCCATTGCTTATTTCACTGCGATGTGATATTGTTGCGTACCTGCTATTATAAAGCTTAAGGTAATTGTCTTTAAAGAACAGACTGGTACCCATGTTCAGCGCCGGGGAGATGCCACTGAGGCGATTGAAATCTCTTGTTTCTTCACCCCACCAGAACAGTACCCTTGCCATCTTCATCCTCTTATAATAGTAAGATCCGCTGATTCTCCATCTCAGGCTATTGCTTGCAAAGGCCCATTCGGCGCTGGGTCTTATCGTAAGGGTATTGCTGTTTTTCCAGCGTTTTCTGAGGCGAAAGTTTGTTCCGTAATAAAAGCCATCAACAGAATTAAAGTTTATCCTGTATACATCTAAAATACCACCAAATCTTGCACTTAACAGACCGTCGCTGCTATTGAACGATCTTCCGAAGACAATATCGTTAAGTGT
This sequence comes from uncultured Rikenellaceae bacterium, assembly GCA_964634565.1. GTDB lineage: Bacteria > Bacteroidota > Bacteroidia > Bacteroidales > VadinHA17 > JAUVKT01. Next base: position 4,196 of record CAZWLP010000114.1, read on the forward strand.
TTTAATAAATCTTTTATCATCTTTTAATAATGAAGTATCATTCGGGTTTCCTGAACGGCGGGCAAGCCTGGCATCCTTTATAGATTCGAGGCTATCGCTTACCCTGACACTTTTTAACTCTTCGGGAGAAAGGGGTATTGGCCTTACACTTTTCCAGTAAGTGCTATCTCTTTTGTCCGCATCTTCTTCTACAGTATAGTCGAGAGTACTTACTATTTCGAGGCTTTTATTTTCGGGCTTACTTTCTTCTGCCTCCTTATTTATAAGCCTGGATAGCCTTACCATATCCCTGTTGCTCATCTCGTCTTTGGCAAGTATATCTTCTATCTTCTGTTGTTCCTTTGTAAGAGTTTTATCTTTTTCAGGAACATCCTGAACATAGTAATCGGTATTTTCAATAGATTCAGGTTTTTCCAGGCTGGTATTTGGTTCTACTTCGTTGTAGGTTATTGCGCTCCCGTATTCTCCGTCTCCTTTAACTCCTACAATGGATACATTAATATCAAACTTATGGCTCACCGGCATCCAGATATCGTCCTGAACAGGGGTGTAGACCTGCTTGATATTAATGGAGCCTGCTAAATTATCGTTTGTAAGATCAAGCGAATGCAGACACCACTGTCCTTCAATAATATAAATAGTGCCATAAAATACCTGCTGACTCTTTCGTCTTGGTATAACCGAAATTTTATTGATAACATATTTCCCCTGAGGTGTTGAACCCTCATATTTGAACTTATAATGGGCAAAGGCATTCGGCGCGAGTGGCGATATTGCAACATCAGCAAGTACTGGTTGATAGAAGCTGGCTTTTATAACATCCATAGGCGATACATCTGTATTGCCTGCATCGGGTAGAGTACTTTGCTGTGCAATTACCCTCTGTTTGTACTTATCGGGAGCATTAAATTCTATCTCATTTATCGATTCTATAATATATGCTTCATCGGTCTTTATCTGCTCTTCGTTTACTTCGAGGTTTCGCTGCATTAGCTTTGGAATCTTCCTGATTATAAAGCTTCCTTTTATATATACTTCTGCTTTATAATAGTTTACAAGATTGAGATAATAAGGAGCCAGTCCGATGGCCTTACGCATTATTGCATAAGCAGGATCTTCACCTGTTGATGTTACTCTGACTTCAGGTATTATGTAATACTGAACACTCAGGGTAATATCCATGCTAATATCCTGATTTCCTATAGTGATATTTTTTATTGTAGGAGAAAAACCAAGGCTCTGGAAGAAAAATGTATATTTTCCAGGCTTCAGATTAATCAGATATTCGCCTTTAATATTAGCAGTTGTCCCCTGCCTGAGCTCAGTAATATAGACAGTTGCAAAAGGAACGGGATCTCCTTTATCGTCGGTTATTCGACCACTTAGCTTTTGTGCGCTTATGGAAGCGGTAAAAAAAAGAAAGATCGATATTATTAGTATTGATTTATTACTCATTAAGACTCATTGTTTTACTTTATGACGCATAAATCGCTAAAATTATACAACTATTAGCAAAATTAATCAAATGATCTTAATTACTGCCTTCAATAATTAAAACGATTTCTCCCCTGGGGTTATTTTCTGTAAAATAAGTAATGAGTTCATCCAGAGTTCCCCGCACGTTTTCTT
>CAZWLP010000115.1:0-5806 GCA_964634565.1 uncultured Rikenellaceae bacterium
AAAAAGGAAAAAGGAAAAAGGCGGAGAGCGAAGAGCGAAGGGCAGAGGGCGAAGGGCAGAGGGCGAAGGGCGAAGGGCGAAGGGCAGAGGGCGAAGGGCAAAGGGTTAAGAGTAGAAGACAAACGACAAACGACAAACGACAAACGACAAAGGGAAATGATGATAAAGAGATTATTAATTGGCTTGTGGCTGGGATGCATGGTTCCGGTAATACAGGCACAGATTCCTGATGATTTTATAAGGATTAATGCTGAAGAAATAGCAGGATTGGAGATATTACAGGAGCGAACATTTACAAAAGAATCTCTTTTTGGATATATGAACGGGGGAGCAGAACTCTACCTGGAATATGGCTTCGAAAGACTTGTTGTGAGCGACCTTGATTATAGTGGTAATACCCTGAAGGTAGAAGTCTATAAAATGCCTGATGTGAATATGGCTTTTGGCATTTATTCGGTAAATATTTTCAGGTGTGAATCAAATAATGGTCCGTCTGAAAATTATTGTGAATCACCATACCAGGTTCAGTTCTGTTATGGTGATTACTATGTAAATATTATTAATAACAGTGGTACACAGGATGGCCTTGCGGCTGCAAAAATAATTGCCGCGAAGCTTGCAGGTGATATTAAAGGCGATGAATTTAGTTTTGCGAGCTATATACCGGAAGACTTTATGCCTGACACTATTTACAAAATACTTCTTATTGCCGGTGATGTAGCTCTCGGAAATTATGCATTTGAATACGCCGAATATATTGAAGATTTCTCTGATTATATTTTAATGGTTGTTGAGAGCGGTGATAATGTTATGCTGATAATAAGGTTTGAGACCGGTGATCAAATCGAAAAATTCCGAAATTCAATGGGGATAAATCAGTTTCCCGTATGTGGAGAGCTAATAGAGATTAATAATATTGCCTTAAGTCTTACAGATAAAGGGGATATTATCTTACATATCGACAGCGAGTAGATGTGTATGGATAATTGTTCGCTTTTGCTTAATTTTGGAGCCTAAAATAACTATAATATAAAATGGAACTTTTTAAGTCAATGGATATATCAGATAATCAGGAGGATAAAGCTTCTGGTGATATTCAAAAAGTAAGGTGTCTTATTATTGGCTCGGGTCCTGCCGGATACACGGCCGCAATTTACGCTGCAAGAGCTAACCTCAATCCTGTAATGTATACAGGTATTCAGATGGGAGGACAGCTTACCACAACTACCGAAGTTGATAATTTCCCTGGTTATCCGGAAGGGGTTACCGGTCCTGTTATGATGGAAGATTTAAAAAAACAGGCTGAACGATTTGGTACTGATGTAAGATTTGGAATTGCTACGGCTGCTGATTTTTCTGCCAGGCCTCATAAGGTTACCATAGATAATAAAACTGTTATTGAAGCTGATACAGTTATTATTGCCACGGGTGCAACTGCAAAATACCTCGGTCTAGAAGCTGAAACAAAGTATGCCGGAATGGGTGTTTCTGCCTGTGCCACCTGCGATGGATTTTTCTACAGGGGAAAGGACGTGGCAGTTGTTGGAGGAGGAGACACTGCCTGTGAAGAGGCTTCGTACCTGGCCGGACTGGCAAAAAAAGTCTATATGATTGTGAGAAGGGATGAGTTAAGGGCCTCGAAAGCGATGCAGGAGAGGGTATTTAAGACAGAGAACATCGAAATACTATGGAAGCACCAGACAGTTGACCTATTTGGAGAAAATGGCGTTGAAGGAGCAAATCTTATTAAGAATAAAGGAACTGATAAGGAGGAAAAAGTAGATATCAAGATTGATGGCTTTTTTCTGGCAATAGGACATACGCCGAATTCCGAGGTATTTAAGGCTTACCTGGAAACTGATAATGTTGGTTATATTAAAACTGTTGCCGGATCGTCAAAAACAAACATAGAAGGTGTTTTTGCCTGTGGTGATGTTCAGGATTCGACCTATCGGCAGGCTGTAACAGCTGCAGGATCAGGTTGTATGGCGGCAATAGATGCTGAAAGGTGGCTTGGTGAGCAGGAATAGGAAACCGGAAACCGGAAACCGGAAAAAAGTTTTTTAAGGGTGGGGGAATAAGTTATTCTCTTGCCTTTTTTTGTAGCAGATTTTCAAGCGATGCAATTTCGTCGCGATAGCGTGCTGCTTCAATAAAATTTAATTCTGAGGCAGCTTTTTCCATAGCTTTGCGTGTTTTTTTAATTGTTTTTTCAAGGGCTTCTGGCGACATATATTTAATTACAGGGTCGGCTGCAATATCCGGTTTGTCAGGTTCTATATAAGCATTCTTTTCAACTCCATGCTTTTTTAATCCCTTCATAATTGAGCTGCTCGGCTTTACTATCTGGGTAGGAGTAATACCCATTTTTTCATTATATTTTAATTGTTTATCTCTTCTTCTTTCAGTCTCGTCAATAGTTTCCTGCATGCTCCGTGTTATCTTATCTGCATACATAATAACCTGGCCATTAAGATTACGAGCAGCACGCCCTGCCGTCTGAGTAAGAGATCTTGCTGATCGCAGGAAGCCTTCCTTGTCTGCATCCAGCACGGCAACAAGTGATACTTCCGGCAGGTCCAGTCCTTCCCTTAGAAGGTTAACTCCAATAAGAACATCGAATTTACCTTCTCTCAGTCCTTCCATAATTTCGATTCTTTCCAGCGTATCTATATCAGAGTGTATATATCGGCATTTAATATCAAAGCGAAGAAAATAAGCCGACAGCTCCTCTGCCATTCGTTTAGTAAGAGTTGTAACAAGAGTCCTCTCATTTGCCTCTGTTCTGATTCTTATTTCTTCCATAAGGTCATCGACCTGATTATTGCTGGGTTTTACTACGATAGGCGGATCCAGCAGTCCAGTAGGGCGTATTACCTGGTCAATAATCACTCCTTCACTTTTTTCCAGTTCGTAATCTGCCGGAGTGGCACTTACGAAAATTGTCTGATTGATTATAGATTCAAACTCTTCCAGTCGCAGCGGTCTGTTATCCAGTGCAGCAGGAAGCCTGAATCCGAAATCAACAAGGTTTTGCTTACGTGAATGATCTCCTCCGTGCATAGCCCGTATCTGGGGCATGCTTACATGACTTTCATCTATTATTGTAATAAAGTCCTCCGGGAAGTAATCAAGAAGGCAAAATGGCCTTGTTCCAGGTGGTCTGCCATCAAAATACCTCGAATAATTTTCTATTCCGCTGCAATAACCAAGTTCCTTGATCATCTCCAGGTCGTAGCTTACCCTCTGTTCTAATCTCTTTGCCTCATAATTTTTACCTATCTCGTTAAACCAGCTTACCTGTTTTACCATATCGTCCTGTATGGAATTAATAGCCTGGTTTATTCTTTCTCTTGTTGTTACAAATATATTGGCAGGGTATATAATAAACTGATCTGGCTTTTCTATTACATTGCCGTTTACCGGATCAAAAATTTCCAGTTCTTCAATCTCGTCGCCCCAGAAAATAATTCTCAGTGCAAGATCAGCATATGCAGGGTAGAGATCGATAGTATCGCCTCTAACCCTGAAGGTTCCCCTCTTGAACTCTGTTTCGTTTCTTGCATAAAGGCTATCAACAAGTTTTCTCAGCAGCAGGTTCCTTCCTATATTTTCTCCCGTTCTTATATGGACTGTATTACTGTGGAAGTCCTCCGGGTTTCCAATTCCGTAAAGACATGAAACTGATGAAACCACAATTACATCTTTTCGCCCCGAAAGGAGGGATGAGGTTGCACTTAACCTGAGCTTCTCGATCTCTTCGTTAATGGACAGGTCTTTCTCAATATATGTATCTGATACCGGGATATAGGCCTCAGGCTGATAATAATCGTAGTAGGATACAAAATATTCAACAGCATTATCAGGAAAAAATTGTCTGAACTCTCCATATAGTTGTGCAGCCAGTGTTTTATTATGACTTAATACAAGAACTGGTCTCTGTGCATATTCAATAAGGTTGGCAATCGTAAACGTCTTTCCTGATCCGGTCACACCAAGAAGAGTTTGAAAAGGCACACCATTATTTAATCCGTCGATCAGTTGCTTTATGGCCTGGGGTTGGTCGCCTGTGGGTTTATAATCTGATACGAGTTTAAAATCCATTATTTTCTGGTGGGTCTGCTAAGTTGGATATAAACAGGGAAGTGAGCACTGGCACCGTTTATATAATTATCTCCTTTAAAAGTAGGCAGTGGCTCTGTTCTGCCGCCTGTAAAAATTTTGCCTGATGAAAAATCTGTAGAGAATCCTTCTGTTTCTTTAAGTAGTGCAGGAGATACTATTATAAAATCATACATCTGCATTTTACCATTTACCGCAACAGTACCTTTTTCTTCTTCATTATGGATATCATAAAAAGGATTATACAGGTCCCTGTAATTCAGGTTTTTTCTTTTGTTGGAAGCATTTAACATTGTAAGCACACTTTTATTTGTCGGCTCATCATTAAAGGTTCCAAGCACTATTATTCTGGCATCCCTCTCAAAATTCAGGATATTATCAACTTCCCTTCTTACTGTAACTGCGCAATTTATACGGGAAGCCTCAGAGCCACTATATCCTGTCGTCCTGTCTGTCCAGTTATTTATAAATAAGTGATACTTATTTCCATCGGCGAGCGAAAAGGAACTATAAAATATTGATGCAGATAGTTCGCTTCCAGGTCCTTCAATACCAAGGTCTACAGTATTTATGCCCTCAGGCATAGCAAGCGAACTTAGTATTGCAATGGATTTTCCTCCGGGAGAGGAATAAAAATATTCTTTATATTCACTCTTCCTGAACACTTTTCTGCTAAGCAGATCTTTAACTACTTTATCATTTTCAACTTCAGCCAGTACAAGGATATCTGGCAGTTCTTTACCATTTATTGAACCAATTATCTCCGCTAAGCAGTCCAGCTTATTATTATATCTCTGTTCTCCCCAGAATCTAGATCCGCTGGCCGTGAAGTCATCATCATATTCTCCTATATTATCAACAGAATCAAACATAAGATCTGTATTGTAGTATGCAATAATAAGATTCTCCCTTTCAGCATTTTGTGCGCTACACATATAAGCTGAAAACAGTATTGATAAGATAATGAATAGTCTTTTCATGTCTATGATTTTTATCTGCCCTTCAATACAAACCTACATAAAGTTTTCTGGTTAAGCCAGAAGCTATTTGTAAAAAAGGAATCAATGTCTCGGTCGTAAAATCATTTATTTCTATATTACGGTGTTTTTAGTGCTGGCACGGATGGCATTTGAACGTTTCTAAATCATATATTATTATGAAAGTATTTAAAAAAACATTTGTATTACATGCCGATATTGAAGATGTATATTCTGCTCTTACCAATCAGCTTACTATCGAATTATGGTCTGGATATCCAGCTGTAATGGAGGCAAAACCTGGTAAAGAGTTTTCAATGTGGGACGGTGATATAAGTGGTAAAATACTTGAGATTGAACCTAATAAAAAGATTGTTCAGCAATGGTATTTTGGTGACACAGAAGAAAAGTCTGTTGCAACTATCTATCTGCTGCGTGATTTCGGTACAACACAGGTAACAGTTGAACATGAAGGAATTCCTGATGATGATTTTGAGAATATTTCTGAGGGATGGAGAGAATATTATATGGGTGCAATAGAAAGCTTCCTAAATCCTAATTTTTAAGGCGGCAAATGGTCAACGGCGAACGGCGAAAGGAATGGTCATCCAGTGTATAATGCGGTTAGTGTAAATATAATGGTTTAGATTTCTCACTGCGTTCGAAATGACAACTAACAGAACTCCCTGCTCCCTGCTCCCTGCTCC
>CAZWLP010000116.1:0-5466 GCA_964634565.1 uncultured Rikenellaceae bacterium
TATCCGGTAGCAAGTATGAACGATAAGGATTATTTTAACCTTATGCATGTTTATCTTGATGCTGTTTTCAATCCTCTTATCTATGATGATGAGAGAATCTTTAAACAGGAAGGATGGCATTATGAACTGACTGGAGAAGATGATCCCCTGATTTACAAGGGAGTTGTTTACAATGAAATGAAAGGTTCTTTCTCGAGTCCTCAGCGAGAGCTTGGTTACCAGGTTGCAAAAAATCTCTATCCTGATAATTGTTACCGCTTTTCATCGGGTGGATATCCTTCAGCCATACCCGAATTGACTTATGAGGATTTTCTTGATTTTCATGCAACTCACTACCACCCGTCTAACTCTTATATTCTTCTCTATGGTGATGCTGACCTGTCAGAAGAACTGGAGTTTATCGATAAAAACTACCTTTCTGAGTATGAAAGATCAGATAAGGAGGTTAAGATAGCCGAGCAGAAGCCTTTTGATGAGATTAAGAGAGTAGTAAGTGGATACCCTGTTATGGAAGGATCTGACCTGGAGGATAATACCTTTCTTCAGCTCAGTATTGTAACAGGAAGGAGCACCGAATATGCAAAGAATATGGCTCTTGATGTAATTGCTGATGTTGTTGTAAACCAGGAGACAGCACCCTTAAGACTTGCATTGAATGATGCAGGTATTGGAAAGAATGTTGCTGCCTATATCGATGACAATAAGCAAAATGCATTTAATATTATTGTGATGAATGCTAACGAAGATCAGCGCGACGAGTTTTATGATATCACCATGGCTACCTTTGAAAAGGTTGTTGAAGAAGGTCTTGACAAAGAAGCTATTGAAGGTACACTTAACAGGATGGAATTTAACCTTCGTGAGGGAAGCAGTCCTCAAAAGGGACTTACTTACGGGATGCAATTGCTGCATGGATGGTTCTTTGATAACGATCCTTATATCGGGCTTGAATATGAGAAACCTCTTGCTGAAGTTAAAAAATCTCTGACAGAGGATTATATGGAGTTGGTGATCAGCGAAAACCTACTGGGTAATAATCATGCTGTTCTTATGGCACTGAAACCGGTGCCAGGTCTTCAGGCTGAAATAGATGCATCTACAGTAAAGGAGCTTAGTGAAAAGAAGGCATCTATGGATGATGCAACTATGACTGAGCTTATTGAAGATACAAAAGAACTTGTTGAGTACCAGAAGAGATCTGATACTCCTGAGGCACTGGCAACTATTCCCATGCTATCTCTTGATGATATTACAAAGGAAGCGGTATGGTACGAAGGCGGGGAAAAAGAGATTGATGGTATAAAGACCGTCCACCTGGATGAATTTACAAGCGATATACACTATACCAAGTTACTTTTCGACCTGAGAGTTCTGAGCCAGGACCAGATTCAGTATGCAGAATTACTTTCCGGCCTGTTCGGAAAGTTTGATACAGAGAATTATACCTATGGTGAACTTGATAAGCAGTTTAATATCCATACAGGGGGCTTTAACTCCGCAATAATGGTATTTACCCCGGGAATGAGTGACTCAGATTATGTGCCAAAATTTGTTGTCAGCTCAAAGGTAGTTGGCGATAAATCGGAAAAAATGTTTGAGTTAACAAAGGAAGTTCTTACATCCAGTAAGTTTGAGAAGGAGAGGTTGCGCGAGTTACTTACGCGTCACTTCGCAGGCGTTGAATCCGGAGCAAAAAATAATGGTATGGCCTATGCTGCAACAAGGCTGTTTTCATATTACAGTAATACAGGAATATTTAATGAGCAGATCAACGGCTTTGAATACTACTGGTTCCTTTCTGATCTTGTGAATAATTTTGATGAGAAGTATAAGGAAATTGCTGCCAGCATGAATGCTGTTTCTGATCTCCTGTTTACAACTTCAAATATGGAGGTTAATATAACCTGCAGCAACGAAAATTACCAGGATTTTGTTGGGTCTTTCTCGGATTTTGCTGCTATGATACCTGCAGGAAATCAGGAGTTTGCCGAATGGAATCTTGTGCCGGAGAAAAAGAATGAGGGTTTTATGACGACTTCCAAGGTGCAATACGTCCTTAAGGGAGCAAATTATAAAGAACTGGGCTATAACTGGTCTGGCAAAATATCAGTCCTATCGCAGATATTATCAACCGACTGGCTTCAGAACCAGATAAGGGTAATAGGTGGTGCATACGGAGGATTCTCCAGTTTTGGTCCATCAGGAAATATGTACTTTGGCTCTTATCGTGATCCAAACCTGGTAGAATCACTTGATAACTACGATGCAACTCCTGATTACCTTGAGAGTTTCGAGGCAGATGAGAAGGCAATGACCAGGTATATTATCGGTACCATTGCTTCTCTGGATAATCCTGAAACACCCGCTACAAAAGCCAATACCGCACTTAACAGGTATTACAATGGCATTAGCAGAGAATTTGTTCAATCCCAGCGTGATGATATCCTGTCGACCACCGCCGAAGATATTCGCGGAATGAAAGACATGGTTAAGGAGCTGATGGATCAGAATATCTACTGCGTATATGGAAATAAGGAAAAGATTGAGCAGGACAGCGATATATTTATATCCATTCTTAATCCTCTGAAATAAACTTTTTTAAATATATTTCTACTGGGGGCCCTTCTGTTTTCAGGGCCTCTTTTTTATATTTTATAACATCTTCATTTCTTTTAAAATCGTGTAGCTTTATACTTTAAAAATATAAACTCAACCACTATGCTCAGTATAAAAGGTATTTTCCCGCCCCTGCCAACCTCATTCGACAGTAAAGAGGATGTGGCTATTGATAAGATTAAATCTAATATTAAGCATCTGCTTAAATTTGACCTGGCCGGTATACTGGTACTGGGATCAAATGGTGAGCTTGTAATGCTGTCTGAATCAGAGAAGGAACAGGTTTATTCCGCTGCACGGCAAGAAATACCAGCAGACAGGCTTATGATTGCGGGTACAGGTGCACAATCAACCCGCGAAACTATAAGCCGGACCAGGTTAGCAGCCTCCTGTGGCGCTGACGCTGCTCTTGTATTAAATCCTTCATATTACAGGGGTCAGATGAACACGGAAGTCCTGGTAAGGCATTATCATGCAGTAGCTGATAGTTCAGAGATACCTGTAATAATTTATAATATGCCTGCAAATTCGGGTATTGATATGGATGCAGATCAGATACTTGCAATAGCCGACCATCCTAATATTATCGGATTAAAAGACTCAGGTGGCAATATTGTTAAGATGGCTTCAATTATAAACAGGGCCCCGGATGATTTCCAGGTTCTGGCCGGCTCTGCAAGCTTTTTGCTGCCAGCACTTACCATCGGAGCTGTCGGCGGAATTCTGGCACTTGCAAATATTGCTCCCTCGCTTTGCACGGGTATAAGATCAGCATTTCTCGATGGTGATATGGAGCTTGCAAAAGAGCTCCAGTTTAAGGCTGTAGGACCAAATACTGCAGTAACAGCGAAGTGGGGTATACCTGCACTTAAGGCCGCAATGGATTATCTTGGATTATACGGCGGACCGGTTCGAAAACCTTTGCTTTCAATCAGCGATGAAGTTAAACAAAAGCTGATTCCGATAATCGACACTCTAAACGCTTAAAATATTGGATAAGACATGTCAGGAAAAACCTTTGTAGAAAAGATATTCAATGCTCAGGCAGGAAGTATTGTATTTGCTAAACCCGATATTATTCTTACTCATGATAATACTGCCAGTATCTATAAGACATTTCAGAAAATGGGTGGCTCCGGTGTTGCTGACCCTGATCAGATGCTTATAGTACTCGATCATAATGCTCCTCCTACAAATGCAAAGCTGGCCACACAGTACCAGGATATCCGAAACATTGTAAAGCAGCAGGGGATCAGTAAATTTTATGATGTAGGGAAGGGTATCTGTCACCAGATAATGTCATATCATGCAAGACCGGGTATGGTAATAGTAGGATCGGATAGTCATACCTGTACCGCAGGAGCATTTAATGCAATGGCAGCCGGAATAGACCGTACAGAATCTGCTGGAATATGGAAGAGAGGCGAAACATGGTTCAGGGTACCTGAATCTATAAAGATCAATCTAAGGGGAAGATTAAGTGAAGGAGTATATGCTAAAGATCTTTCATTATGGATTATTGGGATGATTGGTTCTGATGGCGCTAATTATATGTCTATTGAGTATCATGGGGCAGGAGTGGAAACTCTCAATATATCAGAGAGAATGACCCTGGCTAATCTCGCATCAGAGATGGGGGCCAAGAATGCTGTTTTTCCCTGCGATAATGTTCTCAGAGAATTTCTTGATAGCAATGGCGATGGTATCTGGGCCGATGATGATGCAGAATATTCGCTTATAATTGATATTGACCTCAGCGAAGTTTTCCCTCTTGTTGCTGCTCCTCATCATGTCGATAATGTAAAGGCCCTGAGCGAAGTAGAGGGACTGGAAGTACAGCAGGGATTGATTGGCACCTGTACCAACGGCCGACTGGAGGATCTTAGGGAAGCAGCTTATGTGCTTAAAGACAAAATGGTTAAGGAAGGCTTTCAGTTATTAATTATACCTGCATCACAAAAGATCTACCTTGAGGCTATGGAAGAGGGACTTATTAAGATATTTATTGACTCGGGTGCCAATGTTCTCGCTCCAAGTTGCGGTCCCTGTCTTGGAACGGGTCAGGGGATTCCTGCCGATGGTTTCAGGGTTATATCAACAGCTAACAGAAATTTTCTGGGAAGAATGGGTAATAAGGAATCGGAGATCTACCTTGCTTCTCCGGCAACGGTAGCAAATTCTGCAATTACTGGAAAAATAAGCGACCCAAGGCTCAACAAGCATAAGGATGTCTTTCCAGAAAGGGAGTCAGCTGCCCAGGATGCAGTAAACGAAATAAAAGATAACAGGTTAGCTAATAATGTATGGGATTATTCTGATGTGGATAATCTTAATACCGATCAGATGTTTGCCGGTAATCTTACCTATAATGTATTAAGCTCAGATCCGGAGGCTATTATACCTTATCTATTTAAGGGCTTTGATGAGAGTTTTACCGAAAAAGCCTCGGAAGGGCAGATAATTGTTGCCGGAGATAATTTCGGATGTGGAAGTTCAAGGGAGCACCCCGCAGTGGGCCTTGCACATATTGGAATAAAGGCTGTTATTGTAAAGTCTGTAAACAGGATATTCTACAGGTCGTCGATTAACCAGGGACTGGCACTTATTGTTTTACCTGAAGCAGTCCAGGCTTATAAATCAGGCGATAGGGTAGAACTGAATTTTGAGGAAGGCTTTGTAATGGTAGGCGATAAGAAGATAGGGTTTGAACCCCTGCCGGATAAACTTAACGAGATTATTAAAAGCAAGGGACTGGTTAACTGGATTTCGAAGAGTTCATAATATCTTCCAGACAATATTGAAACTATCAACATACTATTACCGGCTTTTCTTTTAATAGGTTAAGCCTCA
>CAZWLP010000117.1:0-5445 GCA_964634565.1 uncultured Rikenellaceae bacterium
ATAAATTATAGAAAAATAATAGAAAATCAAGTCAATGCTATTTAGGCATGGACAATCTATAACCTTTCTCCCTGCACCCTGCACCTTGTACCTTAAGCCTTTAGCCTTTATTCTTCTTCCAGATACATCCCTTCCCTGGAAAGAAGGTGATCAAGGTTGGCAATACCGTATACCACAACAGCAGTCACAACAGCAGAATGTTCCTGATACTCCGGAATACTCATATTATAAGTATCTCGTTCGGTATGCCAAATCTCTCCATAGTTAAAATTATATCCCAGGGCATCTCTTTCCCTGAATCGCAGTGTAGGAACTCCATTAATAGAGAAATAGGCATGATCGGAACCACCAGCACGAGTTGGCTTCCTTCCAGGCTTGCTTTCGGTAAGCTCAAATGGGAAATCCGGATTGATGCTGTTAAGTGGTTTACATATCTTCTCAAAATCCTTGTACATAGCAGCCGGAACACTTAAACCATCAGCTACAAGAGGACCTCCATCCCTGTTAAAGTAATTTGAAATATTTTGGAGCTTATCGGCATTGCTCTCAACCCAATGCTTCGAGCCCAGGAGTCCAAATTCTTCTGCAGCCCAGGCACATACAAGGATTGTACGCTTTGGTTTTCCACCAGCTTCCATAATCAGTCTCGCTGCTTCGATACCTACAGTTACACCTGATCCACAATCAACGCCACCAGTTGCCACATCAAATGCATCAAGGTGACCACCCATCATTACATATTCGTCGGGATATTTTGTACCCTCAATTTTGCCGATTACATTATGGAACTTTACCGGCCCGGGTCTGAAGTGATTTCTTATATCAAATTCCAACAGAAAATATCTTCTCTCTTTAGCCATCTGCTCAATAATATTGTACTGATGCTCATCCAGTTTAATATCAGGTACCTGTGGCAGATTCTCAAATGTCAGTGTTCCGTTATTAATATTTTTTCTGTCATATAAAACCCTTATAGGTAGTGTTGAAGATTGAATAATACCCAGTATTCCCGCTTCAACCATTTCTTTATAAAACAGTGCCGGTTCATCTTTATAAGGAAGCATCTCCTTAGGTTCCTTATCCCTGTTTGCCCTGTTCCAGCTTCGTATTTCACTATTCTGCTTCTCAATTTCTTCATTCTCATCCTTTATCTTCTGCCTCTCCTCGTCACCTGTCACAGAATAATCAATTGGCCAGCCATTGTTTGTTCCTGATATCAGTACCCATGCACCATTCAGTTTTCCCTTCATAGCATCAAATTCGCGTTGGGTTTTAGGTTCGATCAGAACATGACCTCTCTGCACACCCTTTGTTCCCGATGTATATGATGGAGTGGCAAAATGCAGTTCCATACCATTCTCTGCAAGCAATTTACCAAACCAGGGTCCCCTGTTAAAACCTACAGGCACCTCACCTGCTTCGTCGATAATAACTTCCATTCCCCACTCCTTAAACTGACCGGAAAGCCATTGGACAGCATTATCATAAGCATTGGAGCCAACCAGCCTGCCTCCTATCCTGTTTGAAAGTACATCAAGGTGATCCATTGCCTGATTATCGGCAGTCCCGATCTCAATAATTTTTTCTACAACCTTATCCTGGGCTGTAACATTACTTAACGACAAGCCAAAAAGGGCAAGTGCAAGCAATAACATAATACGTTTCATATAAGTAAAATAAAGTAAATGGTAAGATTAAAACTAATTAACAAACTTATTAATTAATGTTAGCTATAAGAATCAATCAATCTATAAAAAAAGTTAAAAATATTCCCTTTAAAACAAATAAAGCTGCATTAATTATTTTTCAGTGTTTTCTTATAATATATCAGAAAGTATTTGTATATTTGCGACCGATTTTCGAAACAGAATTTAGAACAGAAACACAACAGTATAATGAGCTTAATGAATGTAGTTGAACAGGAATATGCACTGAAGAATGAATTTCCTGATTTTAAAGCAGGTGATACTATTACCGTGCATTATAAGATTAAAGAGGGTAACAAGGAAAGGGTACAGCAATTTCGTGGAGTAGTTCTGCAGAAAAAAGGGAAAATGCATACTGCAACCTTTACTGTAAGAAAGATGTCAGGAAGCATTGGCGTAGAAAGAATATTTCCTTCTGCATCGCCTTTTATTGAGAAAATAGAAATCAATAAACGAGGTAAAGTACGTAGAGCAAGAATCTTCTACCTTCGCGACCTTACAGGTAAGAAAGCACGTATCAAAGAGAAAAAATATTAGTAAATATATAGAGGTATATATTTAAAAAAGGTATCGGAGCTTCCGATACCTTTTTGTTTTGTATTAAGAGTTAATATTGTACTAAATCCCTGATCCACTCAACCTTATCAACCTTATCAAGCTTCCTTCTCAACCTTCTTCCTGGCTTCCTCCAATATTTTATCGGCTCTTATTGCCGCTTCTTCTTCAAGCTTAGCGGCCTTTTTATTACCTTCCTGAATCGCTACATCAGCTGCCTTCTTAGCTGCGATCTTCGCAAGCGGTCCCTTACTATCGGCCTCATCTATTAATTTCTGAGCATTAGCACTGGCTTCATCCCTTATAAGCTGTGCGGCCTTAGCAGCTTCACCTTTTATAAGTTCAGCCTGTTTTTCAGCCTCTTCCAATAGTTTTTGAGACTGTCTGGATATCTCTTCCTTAACAGTTTCTTTTACTTCTTCAACTTTTTTATCTACCGCCACCCTGACTGATTCCTTAACAGTCGATCCTGCGTCTTTTCCAGGCTTACCAAGAGATGGTATAAACTTAGGATCCTTAACTGTTCCTTCTATCCCTACATTTACATTATAAACTTCTGGGGGAGTATATTCCAGACCAAAGATCTTTGCCTGAGCCGCCAGTCCTGATACAAGAGTATTAAGTGATGAAGGTAACTCTGATGCAGGTATTGCTGATGATACTAAATAATTTATCGTCTGATCAAGGCCATGATCTCCCCCAATTGTTAGTCCTATATTTCCCAGCTCAGTATCGAAATCATTAAAATAGACCCTTCCATTTTCAATTCTGAACTGAACATCCACATCCTTAAAAGTATTAGAGATCTTATCATCAATATTAAGTACCCCGCTAAACTTTTTAAACAATGAGGAATTTACCAGCTGTACTTCTTCAGACCGTAATCTTCCAAGCCCGTTGACACTATTAAGATCGGGCATCATATCCTGTTGAAGCTTACTCTCAAAACCAAATTGAACGGAGGCAGAGCCATCCATACCCTCTGCTATCGGAGCCAGCTTCTGCACAGTTACAAAGCCATCATAGGCATCTTTTATACCAATATTATTGGCCTCTATAGAAGCATTCATAAATGGATTAGCGAGATCCTCAGTATTATATAATGCTGATAATCCAATATGTCCACCAAGTGTCTTCAGTCCGGTTCCATCAATCATCAACTTCCTGTCTCGTACAAGTATATGACTCTGTAATTCAGATGCATCAAGCGAATTGAAGAGGAAATGATCTATTGTTGCATTTAACTCAAAATCAATATTTCCCGGAACCTCAATAAGCTTCATCTCCATATTGGCAGTATCAGTTTCCTCTATATCGATTGTATCGGCCGGCATCATACTAAGTACACGACCAAGATCTATCATACTTACTTTTACGTCGGTATTGCCTGTAATTCTTCCACTATTAACTTTAAGGCTGGTATTTATATTAAGGTCAGACATAAGCTCCGGGTTGCCACCAAACCAAACTGTACCCTCGCTTACTGTCAGGCCCAATCCAACATCGGGAAGCTGTCCTGTTGCTGAATTATATGTACCTGCAACTGTTACATCCATTTTTATTGTTCCCTTTGTTTCCAGATCGTTATAACCGCTCATAAAGAAAGCCGGAACGAGCGACAGCAATGATTTAAATTGGGTCTCTCCTGTAGCGAACTTAATATTTGTCTCAATCACATCTTCTGTCACAGACACTTTGCCATCAACATACATTCTAAGATCATTCAAGCTAAAACTATTATTGTTAAGAGTAAAAACCTGATTCTCCATATCTGCCTCAATATCAAGATTGCCCTTTAATACTGCACTGTTAACATACCTGTCACCTTCCATATAAACATCAATATCTTCAACCAGCAAATCAATTAACAGTAAAGTCAGAGACTCTGAAAAGTTACCCGAAATTTTCAAATCAAGAGAACCAAATCCAGCCCTGATCCCACTACTGTAATCTGTATACGAAACAGCCGCTTTCCTGATCTCTATTTGTTCGAGATTAACGCTTAGCTCCTTCCCTTCCTTAGCTTTAAGTTCTTCCTCTTCTTCTAATTCAGGCCTTGATTCAGTCTCCTTCATAATATCCCAGTTAGCACTACCATCCTGAAGTACAATAGCATTTGCAACAGGCCGGTCGAGTATTAATGACTTAACTGTATATCCTGTATTACCTGTCAGGCTACTGAGGTCAAAGACAAAAACGAATGAATCAAACCCGGCAAGGGTCTGACCTTCGAACTTATCCACACCTTTAAGCTCAACGTTCTCCAGCCTGAAGCTAAGGTTAGGAAAGTTCCTTATAAGGGATAGTGAATAGTCATCAAAAGACATTGTTGCTTCAATACTCTTATTTACCTGTTCCACAACCTTTTCCTTTATAGTATTCTTAAAGAAAATCGGAATAATTAAGAGTAAAAGGAATACTGAGACAATTAATATCAGTATAGATTTGAAAAGAATTCTAATTGCTTTTTTCATTTCTTATTATTTATTTCCATCTGAATGCAAGTTATAAATATTTGAAGATCATTTCCACCTGACAGCATCCTTTTTATCAGCAATAACAGGAAATGCGCTGATTCTCAAGCAGGCCGCACCCAATAGGAATAAGAGGTATCTTCTTTATCCTTACAGGAGTATAATGATGCAGGCGATATAATTATTATCAGGCTCAATCTATTTATAAATATCAATTTATATCCATGCTTCTGTTATAGAAAATAAATATACCCAAATTCAATAATCACACCAACACTCCAACACACCTTACCTACCTCCTAAATCCATTGCAAAAACTCAATTTATATATTATATTTGCAGCTGAAATGGACCCGTAGCATAATTGGATAGTGCACCTGACTACGGATCAGGAGGTTGGGGATTCGAGTTCCTCCGGGTTCACAAGTAAATAGAAGCATAACACAGGACAAAAGCGAGCTTAAAAACAAAAGCTCGCTTTTGCTTTTTAAGTATGCGTTGGACTGTAGACTGCGCAGCAGTCATGCTTCTATTTGCAACTCTGCTTAGGAGGATCCGCCGACCGAGAGGGAGGCAATTCCTCCAGAGTTGTAAAGCAACTCTGCTTCGGAGGATCCGCCGACCGAGAGGGAGGCAATTCCTCCAGAGTTGTAAAGCAACTCTGCTTCGGAGGATCCGCCGACCGAGAGGGAGGCAATTCCTCCAGAGTT
>CAZWLP010000118.1:0-5433 GCA_964634565.1 uncultured Rikenellaceae bacterium
ATGGCTGAAGGTTCTGAACTGCATACTATTGAAGTCAACGATGAACTATATGAATTAAGCAGCTCTTATATTAAGAAGGCCGGACTTAACGATAAAATAGTAATGCATACCGGAGATGCTAAAACTATTATTCCAAAAATTGATATGCTTTTCGACCTGGTTTTTATAGATGGCGACAAACGTGAATACCCTGAGTATTACAATATTGTTTTCCCGCTTGTTAAGCCTGGTGGCTATATCATTGCCGACAACGTACTATGGGATGGGAAAGTTGCAGATAAAAGAGCAACAGATCCAATGACGATTGGCATTCGGGAATTTAATTCGCTTGTCAAAAATGATAACAGAGTGGAAAAAGTAATCCTTCCACTTAGAGACGGCCTGATGCTTATTAGAAAACTTGGCGACTAATATAGCAGGAAGTTAATATTGGAAACCCCTGCCCTGTTTTAGCTATTTCTTTATTACAACATTTAAAGCAGAGAGCCCCCTTAGTCCTTTTTCAATCTCAAAGGAAACAGTATTGCCTTCTTTCACCGGCTGCATTAGCCCATTAGAATGAACAAATATTCGCTCCTTGGTTTCAGAATCAATAATAAATCCAAATCCTTTTGCGTCATTAAAGAAGCTAACCTGACCTGTCCTTATTTTTCCGGAATTACCTTCTGATTCAGATTTTGGTATATCGATCTCGATATCCTCAAGTTTCACCTTCTTTTTATCTCTGGGGTCTGGAGCATCCGGAACAATATTACCATCCTGATCTACATAAGCTATCATGTCTTCAAAGCTTTTTTTGGTATTATTCTCCCTCCTGGCCTGCTTCTTCTTTTCCTTGTCTTTTCTTGCCTTTAATTTCTTGTTTCTTACTTCTTTCTTATTAAATGATTCTTTTGATCCGCCCATATAATAAATAATAGTTTAAATTATTAATATTTACTTTTTATCTTCTTTGAAATTTTATTGAACTCATTCTTTAACTCAACAAATATCTCTTTTACTGTTGTAATTTTTTTTATTCTCCCGGCATTGATGCCGGTAAAGGCAAAGCCATCTGCCAGTTTTCCGTTATATGCTGCTGCCAGTGCATTTGCAATGCAATACAGAGTTGTTTTTGGATTACAACTCCTTATACAGTTAAAAGAACAATTTCCAGGTCTTCTAAGTCCGGCCGTTGCTTCCTCCAGAAAATTATTGTGAATAGCCCTGCCGGGCATCCCTACCGGACTTTTTATAATCTCTATATCTGTCTCTTTGGCATTAATAAAAGCATCCTTAAATTCCTGAGATGCATCACACTCCACGGTTGCAACAAATCTTGTTCCCATCTGAACAGCCGATGCTCCCTGCTCAATTATATTATATATATCCGTTCCGGTATATATCCCTCCTGCGGCAATAACAGGCACTCTTTTTTTATGGACCCGGTAAATATCGTCTGCCACTTCGCGGACTTCTTTAACAAGCACAGGAAGAGATTTGTTCTCACTTTTCAGCTCATCAACCTTAAAACCAAGATGTCCTCCGGCCTCCGGACCTTCTACCACAAAAGCATCAGGGATGTAGTTGTAGTTCTGAATCCACTTCTTCCAGATTATATTCGCAGCCCTTGCAGAAGATATAATCGGAACCAGCTTGGTTTTTATTCCATCTCCCAGGTACTTAGGCAAATCCAATGGTAATCCGGCTCCGGAAAAAATAATATCGATACCCTCCTCAATTGAGGTTTTAACCATATCAGAGAAATCAGTAAGTACAGCCATTATATTAACACCCAGTACACCCGAAGTAAGTGCTCTTGCTTTTCTAATCTCATTCCTGACACCTTCAATATTTCCCAGCCTGTAGTTTACATTTCTGTTAGTACCGGTAAGTCCGACTCCTACAGTTGAAATTATTCCTATACCACCCATATTAGCAACAGCAGATGCCAGGTTCGAAAGAGAAATCCCAATCCCCATGCCACCCTGCACAATAGGAACCTTAATCTTAAGATCACCTATATTAAATGATTTCATATCCAAAAAATTATGCCACCGATAATCAGGTTACAGTAACAATTATTAAATAGTATAAGAAATTATTAGAGAAAGGTTCCCCCTGGAGCTATTCCAAATATAGATCTTCCTGAATATCAGACAAAGATAGGCATTAAAATGATGAGTAAAGGCAATTTTATCCCTTTTCTGGGTGAGAATAGTGAATTATTCTATTCCTGAGTTTCCTCTACTTCCAATTCGCCGGTAATTTCTTTAATCCTAATTGCGTTCAGCTCTCTCGATACAGTTGTAAGATTCATCATAATGGTCTTATATTCAGGATACTTATTGTACTTCTCCCTCATAGTATACATAATATTCAAAACCATCTTCTGAAGATTCTCACTTGTTTCGAACTTTTTCAGATTTTCAGTTGACATATATGCTGATCTTATTATTTTGATTTACGCAATATAGTAAAATGATCAGCCTCTGCCAAAATAATAAGTAGAGGGTGGAAAACTATTGAAGTACGGATTGGTACAATTTTTGAAACATGATGATAATAAACATTTAATATACTAACTATGAAACATAATATACTCAGGAAAGGGTTTCTGTTTCTTTCCCTTATCGCTTTTTGCTCACTGTCTGCAATGACGCAAACTCAGAATATTACCACAACTTCTGCCTGCAGACTTTTTGCCGATATAGAGAATATTTCATCTGTATTATCATATATACCAAAAGGTACGGAATTAGAAGTGACAGAGTACTCAGGCGATTACGCCCTCGTTGAGTATGATGGAACAAAGGGATGGATCAGGGCAGATAAAACATCTGCTCCCCTTTCTCAGGAACAGAGCAAGGTTCAGGATCAATATAACGAGACCCAGGATTATAAGAGTTATAATCCAAATCAGGTTGCAGACAGGTACACAATACTTATTGATAAGTATGGTTACAATACAGGTAAGGCTATTTATGAGCACAAGATATGGAAGGGAATTGATAATAATATGGTAAAAGACAGCTGGGGTAAACCGCTCCAGGTAAGCCGTGAAATAAATAGCTCGGGCACCATAGAGATATGGACCTACCGTAAAAGCTGGTTGCTTCTGAGAAATGGCATTCTTACAGAATGGGGACCCAATAAATAAGGGTAAACACTTTTTGTATACCATCTTAAACAAGATTTATCTGAGTACTATGATTACATCTTTGTTCATGCCGGTGTAAGTCCTGAAATTATGAATACCTGACTTTCCATAGAAGAAATAAGTAATATTATCAGGCCCTGTCACGCTTAGACAATCTCATCCTCTTATCATGCCAATGTTTATTCACTTTAATAAATAATCCCCGGACCATAATACGGCCATGAAAACATAATAAATGTTAAAAATTTCCGTAAGGATATTTTTTTTTCAACCTTCATTCTTCCAAATGAATATCTTATTAAAATTATCTCTTACTAAAAGAAGGAAAAAGTGAAAAAAAAAGTGAGTACTGTTGCTAAAAACAAGCTGGTAATTTTAGCAATTGCAGCAATGCTGATTACTATGCAAACTATTGTAGCTCAGAATCTTTCAGGATATCATAATTACAATGATATGACGAAAGAGCTGAAAGGTCTTGTGAATGCAAACAAGAGCATCTCTAAAATTGAATCTATTGGTAAAACCATTGAAGGGCGGGATATCTGGTTGCTTACTATTGGCAATCAGCAGGGCACCTTAATTGATGAGAAACCGGGTATGCTGATAGGTGCAAATTATGAAGGTGATCACCTTATTGGAAGTGAGATATCTCTCACAATAATAAACTATCTCCTGGAAAACTACAATTCAGATGAGGCTGTAAAGAAGAGTATCGACGAGCATGTATATTATATCATACCAAGGATTAATCCTGATGGAGCTGAAAGGATGTTTGATAATATTAAGACAGGAAGGAAAACAAATATGTCTCCTTATGATGGTGATAATGATGGGAGAATGGATGAAGATGGCCCGGATGATTTAAATAAGGATGGCCTTATTACCATGATGAGAGTAAAGGATGAGAACGGTATCTATATGATAGACCCGGATGAACCCAGGCTAATGAAAAAAGCCGATCCCCAGAAGGGAGAAACAGGCCTATATTCAATTTACTGGGAAGGTATCGATAACGACAATGATGGATTTATTAACGAAGATCCCGTTGGAGGTGTCGATATCAATCGTAATTTTCAGCATGAGTATCCCTATTTCCAGGATGATGCCGGATGGCACATGGTAAGTGAAAAAGAATCTATTGCATTAATGTCGTGGGTAATAAAGCACAGAAACATAGCTATAATGCTGAATTTTGGTGAAAGCGATAACCTGATAATACCGCCCAATGCAAAAGGAATATTGAGTTCAGGAAATGGCATAGATCTTATAAATATTGCAAATAATAGTTTTTCCGATGCCAGTAAAGTAGGAATGGTTAATACAGAAGGAAGAGGCAGGTACGGTTCATGGATGAGAATGGGCAGAGGCGGACAGGGTTCGGAAGCCTCTTCAGGGGGCAGACAAAGACCTTCAAGAACTGCTGAAACGACCTTTGGTCGTGCCGACCTTGACTATTTCAGTAAGGCCAGCGAAAAGTATAAAGAATTAACAGGCATTAATAAACAGCCCCCTCTGAGAGATCCTGCCGGTGCATTTTTCCAGTACGGATATTTCCAGTTTGGCGCGCTTTCTTTCTCAACTCCCGGATGGGGCATCGACGATTCAAAAGCTGACACTGGTGACAGGGTAAGACCTGAAGCAAATGAAAGAGGAAGAGCAGGTACTGAAAGGGCAAGAGTATCAGGGATAAGCCCTGCATCCGGATCAACAAACAAAGGAATGGACAGGGATTTTATTAATTATTTGGATAATAACAACATAAAAGGTTTTGTCGAATGGAATTCCTTTACCCACCCCGAATTTGGTAAGGTTGAAATTGGAGGATTTACCCCATATGAGATTAATAACCCCCCAGCCACTGAAATTGCAAGACTGGGTGAAGCTCATGGGGAATTTGCCGTATGGCTGTCAGGCCTGTACGCAAATATTAAAATTGCAAAGACAGAGGTAATTAATCATGGTGGTGGTTTATTCAGGATAAAAGCAGAAATTGAAAATAGCGGATTCCTTCCTACATCACTTTCACAGGGAGTTACTTCAAGGTCTGTTAAGCCAACAATGGTACAACTTGAGGTTGAGCCGGAAGCAATTATTTCAGGATCTTCTAAAACCTCATTCTTCCAGGCCCTTGACGGATCAGGCAACAGGCAAAAATATGAATGGCTGATAAAGGGCAAAGCAGGTGATAAGATTGACCTTAAAGTTGTTGCTCAAAAAGCAGGAACAGACAGGGTCAGTATTACATTGAAATAATTGATAAATAATAATTAATAGGAGGAAAAAAAGTGAAAACT
>CAZWLP010000119.1:0-5347 GCA_964634565.1 uncultured Rikenellaceae bacterium
GTATGGGATCCTTCCCTGAGGAAGGAAATCACTGACATTTTCAACATTCAGTGGAGTGATAATGTCAAGGCGCGCATCCTTGATGCGGAGCTGTCAAATATGATGGTTCCTGCCGGCGAGCCTGCCCTCAGGTCGCAGACGGAGATACACAAGTACTACTCGGAGAAAAATATTATGCCCCGGGAGCCTGTGAAGGAATAAGTCCCGATAGCCTGTTCAGGAATAAACCCGTACAATCCGTCAGATCACTTACCCGGCGCTGAATCAATTCAATCCCTCAAACGGCAGTGATGGCAGAAATTCCGGAGCCTTACGGTATTTTGTACCCTGCTCGTAGGAGTATGCGATCTCTATAAGCAGCGGCTCGCTCCAGGCCCTGCCGAAGAATGATATCCCAACCGGAAGGCCGTCAACATAACCCATCGGTACAGTGATATTCGGATAACCTGAAACAGCTGCTGGTGATGAGCTGCTGACGGTGTAAGAATCGCCGTTGACGAGGTCTGTCTTCCAGGCCGGTGAGCCTGTCGGAGCAATAAATGCATCGAGGTTGTGTTCCTTCATCACTTTGTCGATGCCTTCTTCCCTTACAAGGCGGTTCATTTTCTCAAGAGCATCAAGGTATTCCTTCGAAGTGACGTCACCCTTCTTCTGCGCCTCTATCAACAGCTCCTGATCATAATAGCGCAATTCAATGCTGTCATTTTTGTTAAACTCAATCAGCTCCTCAACGCTTTTCACCGGTCCGTTTTCGCCAAGCGATGCAAAGTATTTGTTCAGCCCGTCCTTAAATTCGTAGAGCATGACCTGGAAGGAGAGAGAGCCTGCCTCCCGGCTGTAGATATTGTCGATCTCGATGACTTCTGCACCCTGGCTTTCAAGGTAATTAACCGCGTGCTGCATAAGGGTATCCACCTTGTAATGGCTTCCCCTTGCCGATGTGTACCATCCCAGCCGTTTGCCTTTAAGCCCGTCGGCTTTCAGGAAGGGGGTATAATCGGTCAGGGCTTTACCTTCCGATTCTGCAGTTTTGCTGTCAGCCTGGTCAATTCCGGTCATTGCTCCCAGGGCTGTTGCCGCGTCACTCACTGTGCGGCCCATGGGTCCGGGTGTGTCCTGCGTGAATGAGATTGGAACTATTCCGCTGCGACTGAGCAGACCCACTGTGGGTTTGATACCAACAATGCCGTTGGCCGTTGAGGGGCATACTATGGAGCCGTTGGTCTCGGTGCCGATTGCGATCATCGTCAGGTTGGCTGAAACTGCAACTCCAGATCCGGAGCTTGAACCGCACGGATTACGGTCAAGGACATAGGGATTCTTTGTCTGTCCTCCCACTCCGCTCCATCCGCTCGAGGAGAGGTTGCCGCGGAAGTTGGCCCACTCCGAGAGGTTGGCCTTGCCGAGGATGACGGCGCCTGCCTCCCGCAGCTTCATCGCGATGTAGCTGTCCTGCAGCGGGTGCGAGCCTGCCAGTGCCCGGGAGCCAGCCGTAGTTGACGTCTGATCCCGGGTGTCAATATTGTCTTTCAGCAGCACCGGCACCCCGTGCATCGGACCACGCTTTTTGCCATCCTTCAGCTCTGCGTCAAGCTGTTCTGCTATTGCCAGGGCGTCAGGATTAACCTCAATTACTGCATTGAGGGTTGGTCCGTTGTCATCTATAGCATTGATACGGTCAAGATAGGCCTGCACCACATCGGTCACGGTGAAATCGCCGTTGTCATAACCCTGCTGAAGCCGGGATATTGAGTATTCTTCAAATTGGAATTCAGCAGTTGTTTCCTTTGTTTTCGGATTTTTATTGCAGGCAAAGAAGGTTACCAGAATCAACGCCGTCAGGATTGGAATGAGTTTTTTCACAGGAAATCAATTATTAAGTTATGATCAACCGAAGTTAAATTTATTCTTGTTTTATAGCAATGAAAATGCCGCAAATAGCCAAATCTCCTTCATTTGTTTCTAAGTAAATATCCATCCATTGCTTAAATACATATTAAGCATATAGGTATTCCATATAGTATTAATAATAGCTATCAGTGATAACACAATTAAATCTAATTTAATTGATAAAAACCGCCTGAATAGAATATAACCAGATGTTATTATTAACATGAAAAGCCCTATAAAAGAAAATTGCAATCTATCTCCTCCATAATCAACTAATGACAAGTAAGTGAATAAAAGTAGGAATAACGTAACAAACACTAATACCAATAGTTTCGCATCTATGCCTGAAATCTTAGAAATTAAAATTAAGACTGCTATAAAAAATAGAGGAGAACATATTATAAACCTGAATAAACTATGGAAATTTCCACCTGCTGTTAAAATACTAAACAATAAAATGCCTGTCAAATAAAACAGACTAATAAGCAATAGATAATTCTCTTTAGTTTTATCAATAAGATTAACCATAGATTGTCTTTTTGATTTTATTCTCAACCCCAAATAAATTAAGAAAACCATTGCAGGAATCGCAATGAAAAAGATTGAAAAAGTATTCATTCCAAACCCTTCAATTGACCAATCAGATATATTTACTATTCTTTGAATACCAATTGTCCAATATTTCTGTGCATCTACAAAAGCAGTCCACGAACCGGAGGATAAATGCTGTATTATTATAACAAATAGATAACCAATTAGAAACGGTAGTGATTTTGAGATAATATTCTTAATTGAATATTTAATATCGCCTTTCTTAATAAAGAAAAATATCTCAGATGAAATTATTGCCAATAATACAAAAATTGTCGCTGGCCGAACCATCGCAAGCAGTAAAGCTCCAATAAAATATAATGGGTATTTAAACTTTAGCAAACCTATTACAGCAATCGTCATACAAAGCATAAATAAACTTTCAGTATAAGGAATCATATATATAACAGAAGTGGGAAAGGTAATAAGTAGGATAAAAGTTGTTGTCCTTAAATAAATATTATTCGGTAGTAGATATATAATCAAGAGAGAAAGAGCCAAAATAAATATTAAATAATTTAATATAGAGATTATAATTGGTGAAGCTCCTGTCATTTTCCACAGAAAAGGAAAAAGTGGAAAAAATGCGGCTCGAACCTTTCCATAACATGAATCCTCCGACTTATAGTCATTTTCTTTTATACAATTGTATATTGAAGCATCCCACTGCAAAAAATTATCATTTTCAATCTTCAAGTAAGGTTTGCTTACCTTACTGATTTTATAATCATTCCATCCACCAGTACGTTCATAGTTTTGAGATATAAGTCCAATTGTATTATAGTAAATCTTATCATTTTGGAATAATCTAAAAATACTAATAAATAGCAATATGCTTAAAATAATTAAACTACATAAAATTATAATCTGTTTCTTCATTTGTATTGTTTATAACGGGAGTCTGTCTAATTACCTATTTCTCCAAGGAAATATTTAGCCTGATTAATTCACAAACTTAAAATTAAAGATAAAAATTGACTTTTGAGCTTGTCATTATTTTGACGGGGTTCGTGAATTAGTTTTATGGATGAGAATTTTCGATTTTTATCTGGATACCACCCTGATTTTTTCGTGACAGCACTTATTTTTGGAAATCTTCCTCTGGGGTATACCTTTCTCATTCATGTTATTGATTATCAAGATATATACTTTATATACTGTGATTTAAAATTTTTACGTTCGAAGTAGCATTAGCATCTCAAACCCCTTGATTTATTCACTTTTTGTCAGGCAAAACTTAGGTAACTCTATCTTTATCTCGGTTTTCATTTCTTTGACCCATGCGGCGATTTTAATAATCTTAAGCTGTATGGTTTTCATCTTTGAATTGGCATACTCACTCCCTTTTAATCCATGTTTTTGCAATGTGTGTATAAGTATGTATGCCATTGAGTGCAGGAACAAGCGAAACTATTTCGCTGTAAACTTTGTGCAAGACGATCGGTCAGACTTTAGGTACTACTTATCCAAGGCCCTTTAAGTCCCTTTTCAAAAACCACTAAATCATTCCGCTGCTTTCAGACAATGAGATTAAAATTACCAATTTTCTATGATATGCAAGTAGAAAACTAACAAAATACACCCAGAAGCTTCCCATGCCATATATATGTGCAATTCCAGCCTATATGGTGAACATAAGTAATTTAATTACTGATGATAAATAAATATACTATTAGCTAATGGAGAGTATTGTCAGGAGACTTTAGAAAGGCTAAAATAATACTTGTAAAAAACATTAACCTTTACGCCATTGAGATCAAGGGTAACCCGGTCAACGGCGGCCTCGTTCAGAGATCCCTTCCAACAGCTGTAAAGAGGGAGTTAATTGAGCGGATACTTCAGACAAGCGTAGGTAAATATTAACGTTACATCAGTACAGAACAGAGACCCCTGCCGGCCGGGGTGTGAGGCTATGGATCCCCTGCTATCAGATACCCTGAATGAGCTAGTGTCAGTCAACATACCGGTATCTATTCCTCTGCCGTAATCGACAAGCAGTGGTAAAGTTATAAAGTTGTGATCCTCGAGGATCCTGGTAGCGCCGATGATGGTCACCTAACTGATAATGCCGGAAATGCACCAGTTGACCGCCTTGGTCAGATTATTCTTGTCTTCATGCCTAAAAATTTTTAGTGAGTTAACTGGTGACGCAGTAAAGACTATTAATTTCAATATATTAGGACCTTTTAATCTAAAAAATGCTTATATTGATTTAGGCTACATATGTGTTTCAAGCAGGTAATAACCCTGGAATGCACCTGGCTACTCAACTTATAGGAAATTATTCTGTCCATCGCAGTAAAAGAATTACACAAATACTGGGGCACACTTTACTCGCAGCAGTAAAAGATAAGTATGACACTTCGTTTTTTTTTGAGGATTTCATTGAACGAAGCAATTTTGAAGGGCTTCCCGAGGCAACCCTGCAAAATTTACATATTGCTATCTACATAATGTATATTACAAAATGTAAATTACAAAATGTAAATTACAAAATGTAAGATGACTAAAGATAAAGTCTTCTGGAAATACATGGCATTTTAATTATCACGCCCTTTTTTTCAATGAACAGGTGAAATTATCTGATTTTATTACCTGTCCTACGGCAACAATATCCCTTTTTGTATCGAATTAAAAAAGCACTATGAATAACCACCGATTGTTTCATGATTTGGTTAATCAACTTCCTTGAATGTTACCCTTAGATAGATCTCAGGTTTCAGTGGTATACCCGTTCGATGAGGACATCTTGAGAAGAGCAGGTAACATTTTGAAGGCTAATATCG
This sequence comes from uncultured Rikenellaceae bacterium, assembly GCA_964634565.1. Lineage (GTDB taxonomy): Bacteria > Bacteroidota > Bacteroidia > Bacteroidales > VadinHA17 > JAUVKT01. The sequence goes on from CAZWLP010000119.1 coordinate 5,268, forward strand.
TTGATAAACCAGCACCTGTCCTCCTTTGAAATCCAGGCTGAACCGTTCAGCGGCAGCCTCATTAAGGGTTCCTCTCCACC
>CAZWLP010000120.1:0-5249 GCA_964634565.1 uncultured Rikenellaceae bacterium
CGGGTTACGCCTTTTCGCCTTGCTCAAAGTCGTGAGCCGTAAGGGGGGTACTTCAGACTTTCAAAGCTGCTTGCCTTCGGCAATCATCGGCTTTTTGTTTCCCGTACTTACAGGAACAAGTTCCTGACGTACAGCAAACAAAAAAGCCGGTACGCTTTGCGTACCAGCTTTGAAAGTCTGGGTGGAAGACCGGGTTCGAACCGGCGACCTCTGGAACCACAATCCAGCGCTCTAACCAACTGAGCTACATCCACCATTTTCGGAATGCAAAGAAAATGTAAAAAAACCAAAGTGCAAAATTTTTGCCCCTGTTTGCCTTACGCAATTTTCAATTACTATCTTTACAAAGTTCAGTTTTTTGTTAGTTTAACAGTCAATCTCTTTTTTATTGCCTGTTGTTAGTAGTTATTAATATATACCGCTCTATTATTGGCTAAGATAAAGCTTATAGATAATGTTTCCGGTCTGCAGATTTTTTCTATGTTAAGATTTGTAGTCTTTTTTATTGTAAGTATTGTATTTACCAAGAGCCATCTTACACCTGAGGATATTGGTGCATGGGAGATGTTTATGTTTATCGCGAGCTTTCTGAGCTTTTTCTGGGTTACGGGGATAATCCAGTCATTATTATCACTTTTTAACAGAAACAGGTCATTCAGAAGACTTGGTGAGAATGAAAGCGAGAAGTCTCCGGAATTTTTTAATGCATTCTTGCTATTGCTGTTATTTAGCCTGATTATCTTTATTATGGGTCATCTGGTTAAGAGTAATTTCTCGGTTTATGGTATCTCGGGTAATGCCCCCTATTTAAATCTTCTCTTACTTTATCTTTTTCTGAGCAGCCCTGTATGCCTTATCGAATATATCTACCTTCTCCGGGGAAAATCATATCGTATACTGCAGTATGGCCTGTATACATTTATCCCACAGCTGGTGCTTGTTCTTCTTCCGGTGATGCTTGGTGAAGGCTATTTCTGGTCGATATATGGCTTACTGCTTATTACAGTGGTAAGATGGATCTGGCTGATTATTATGCTCCGTCGATATGCGGAATGGAAAATATCACCGAAGTTTATAAGAGAGCATATGAAACTGGGACTCCCTCTTATAATTACAACCCTGATAAGTGGGTCTGCACAATATATTGATGGTGTAATTGTTTCTTCATATTATGATGATCCAAGGATGTTTGCAATTTTCCGTTATGGAGCAAAGGAATTTCCTTTGGTATTGCTGCTTGCCAATGGATTAAGTAGTGCCATGCTGCCAAATTTCGGAACCCGGTCTAAGATGAAGGATGCCCTGAAAGAAATTAAAAACAGGTCAAAGCGCCTGATGCATGTTCTCTTCCCGGCTTCTATTATTATGTTATTCTTTGCCAGGTGGCTATATCCACGATTATTTACTCCTGATTTTATTAGAAGTGCAGATATTTTTATGATCTATCTCTTACTTGTAATACCCAGGATGGTTTTTCCTCATACCATTATTATAGGCAGAAAAAGAACAAAAGTGACTTTATGGGCTGCTTTGTTTGAACTGGCTTTTAATATTCCTCTTAGTCTCTGGCTTGTAAAAGATTATGGAGCAGTAGGTGTGGCACTGGCAACCTTTATAGTTTATTTTATAGGGAAGATTTTACTGATAGCCTACCTGTGGATAGAGATGAAAATACGGCCAAAGGAATATATTCCATTACTGACATACGCAATTTATACGGCGGCTATTGTAATTATTTTTGTTCTGATAGACCACAGGATAATAAATGTTTACTAAAACAGTCTGTCTGATTTTTGCTAAAATTAGCTATCTTTACGCTTCAATTTTTTTGCATTTGATAGCTTGAATTTACTTAGAGTAATTACTGATACATGAGTACCTTAGAAAAATATTTTGAGAAGTTCAGAGCCAATATTGTTGGTGCTGATGTTAGTTATAAATCACCCTACGGAAAGCAAAAAATATCTTATTTCGATTGGATAGCCAGCGGACGACTTTATGCCCCTATTGAGGAAATAATCACTAAAACCATCGGTCCCTTTGTAGCGAATACCCATACTGAAACATCCGAAACAGGATCCAGAATGACCTGGGCTTATCACCAGGCTCTTACAATAATAAAGAGACATGTCAATGCCGGTCCCAGAGATGTTATAATTGCAGCCGGATCGGGTATGACCACCGAGATAAATAAGCTTATAAGGATGCTGGGACTCAAAAGGTATATCAGCGATTTTGATCCAGCAAGCCTTGGGGATAATCGACCTGTGGTTTTTATAACCCATATGGAGCACCATTCGAATCAGACTCCCTGGTATGAGACCATAGCGGAGGTGGTTGTGCTGCCTCCTGGTGATGGATTGGTAGTGAACACCATGGCCCTTGAAAATGAACTTAAGAAATATAGTAAAAGGACTATGAAGATAGGATCATTCAGTTCCTGCTCTAATGTTACAGGTGTCCATGTACCCTACCATAAGCTTGCAAAGATAATGCACCAGAATGGCGGTATCTGTTTTGTCGACTTTGCTGCTTCGGCACCCTATGAGGAAATTGATATGCATCCTGCCGATCCGCTTGAAAAAATCGACGCAATCTTTTTTTCTCCTCATAAATTTCTGGGAGGACCCGGATCATCTGGCATACTTGTTTTTGATTCAGCATTATATCATTCGAAAGCTCCCGACAACCCGGGAGGAGGGACAGTAGACTGGACAAATCCATGGGGAGAGTATAAGTATGTAGATGATATTGAAGCAAGGGAAGATGGAGGTACACCCGGATTTTTGCAGGCCATTAAGGCTGCTCTCGCCGTTAAGCTTAAAGAGCAGATGGGTACCGAAAATATACTGGCAAGAGAAAAAGAGATCACATCCAGATTATTGATCGAATTAAGGAAGATTAATGGATTGAAGATCCTTGCTGATAATATTAGCGATAGGCTCGGAGTAATCTCCTTTTATATAGAAAATATTCACTATAACCTTATTGTTAAGCTCTTAAGCGACAGGTTTGGGATTCAGGTTCGTGGAGGCTGCGCATGTGCCGGGACATATGGGCATTATCTACTGGAAGTTTCTCATGATATGAGCAGAGAAATAACACAGAGAATTAATAGTGGTGATCTTTCTGATAAACCGGGGTGGGTCAGGATATCTATTCACCCAACAACAACTGATAAGGAGGTTGATCATATTATAAAGGCAATAAATATGATTGCCGAGAACGCATCATTCTGGTCGGAGGATTATAATTACGATTGTCGCAGAAATGAATTTATTTATAAGGGAGCAGAATGCGAAGGCAAAAGAATAGTTAGAGACTGGTTTAAACTATTATAGGTCCTGTTATGAATATACTTGAAGTAACAACAGATAATCATAAAAAAGAATTTAACGATTTCCCAAGAAAACTTTACAGGAACGATAAATTCTGGATATCGCCCCTCGATAGTGAAACAGAAGCTGTTTTTGATCCCGGTAAGAATACTGCATTTAATAAGGGGGAAGCAATAAGATGGATAGTTAAAGATGATAAAGGCAAAGTATTGGGTAGGATTGCAGCCTTTATTGATATTGTAAGAAGAGATGCTTATAAATACCCTACTGGAGGACTTGGTTATTTCGAGGTTATTGAAGATTATTCTGTGGCTGAGAAGTTATTTGATACAGCGTATAAATGGCTTGTTTCGAGGGGTATAGAAGCTATTGACGGACCAATAAACTTTGGAGAGAACGATTCAAACTGGGGGCTCCTGGTGGATGGTTTTTCAAAGCCTACCTACGGAATGCCATATCATATGAAATACTATAAGGATTTTTTTGAGAGCTATGGCTTTAAAAATTATTTTGATCAGTATAGTTACCTTAAGGATATTGCAGCAGTGGAGGTTTTTCCCGAAAGGTTTATGAGAATTGCAGAATGGATATCAAAACGACCAGGATATACTTTTGAACATTTCAGATTTGCCAATGCATCAAAGTATGTTGATGATGTTGTGGAAATATATAATGCTACATGGGCTGAGTTTAAAGACGATTTTACACCTCTAGATGGCTCAGCGCTTTATGATATGATAAGAAAGAGCAAGTCTTTTCTCGATGAAGAGCTTGTTTGGTTCGCATATCACAACAATGATCCGATTGCATTTTTTATTCTTTATCCTGATCTGAACCAGATACTGCAGCATTTTCATGGCAGGATGAATACCCTCGATATAGCCAGGTTTATTATTCTTAAAAGAAGAAAAGCAATGACACGACTGAGAGCTTCAGCAGCCGGTGTTCACCCTAAATATCAGAATAGCGGAGTAGAATCGGCTATCTTCCTTCAGCTTTATAAGGTTTTTAAAAAGAAACCGCATTATAAAGAACTGGAACTTTCATGGGTGGGCGATTTCAACCCCAAGATGATCTCTATATACGAAGCTATTGGTGCACGTAAATATAAGGTTCATACAACTTACAGGTACCTGGTAGACAGAAATCTGCCCTTTGTCAGGTATAAGGACGAAATGCCGGATCAGGCGGAGAGTCAATAATATTGAGTCTGAGCCTTAAAATTATCAGGATATCTTTGCATATTCAAATTTGTTAGTTAATTTTGCATGCCCAAAATAGTGGTGAAAGGAAAAAAATAAACAGTAGAGAGATGAAAGAGAATATACATCCCGAAAATTACAGATTTGTTGTCTTTAAGGACATGTCAAACGATACGGCTTTTCTAACAAAATCAACTGCTCCTTCAAAAGAGACAATAAAGTGGGACGATGGTAACGAGTATCCCCTTATTAAACTCGAAATATCTAATACATCGCATCCTTTTTATACAGGTAAGATGAAGCTTGTTGATACTGCTGGTAGGGTTGATAAGTTTATGAACAGGTACAAAAACCACGGAGCCAAGAAAAAATAAGAGTTATTGTTTTAATATTCTGAGCCTCATATCCTGAGGCTCTTTTTTTGTTTCAATACTTTTCGATCTTAATACTAAACATGGTTATTTTGTCTGGCTAAAGTGTTTATTTAACTTCTTTAATTTGTAATATTCCTTAGTGGCACAACTCTTGCTCTCTCTTGTGGGTAATATAAATTGATGGTTTTTGTAAAACTATATGTAATTTTGACATATTAGATATCACAGTATGAACAGTAAATTAGAAAGATCTTTTGGGCTCTATGGGCTAAGCGATATAATGGATGATGAAGGAGAGATAATTCCTATTATTGCAGATGGGGATGATGCAGATA
>CAZWLP010000121.1:0-5209 GCA_964634565.1 uncultured Rikenellaceae bacterium
TGAGATGTGAGATATGAGATGTGAGATGCGAAAAGAGAGATTTTTACGTTATTAATATGGATCATAACAATTTAAGCAGTATAAAACTATGAAATCAAAGATATTAAGCTTAATAGTCCTGTTAAGTATTGGTATGCAGGGTGTTTTTGCACAGGATAGTGTTAAAACATTATTTGGAGAGAACGGGATAAGTTCGACTATCTATGGGCAGGCTGATTTCGGAATATCTGATTTTGAGGGTAATAAGCTCTTAATTACATCGTTAGAAGGAGGTGCTATGCTTAACGGCATACTGGGCCTGGGCCTGGGTGTTAAGGCAAATATAAATAACCCACGTTATGGTGATCCTTCAGATGAGTACGATGAGGGTATATTTAAGACAGTTTATGGTGGTATTGTAATAACGCCGGTATTCTATCATAATAATATTGTTCATTTTTCCACGCCGCTGTTAGTGGGAGGAGGCATGGCAGGCTACCTTAGCACAGATAAATATACAACCATAACATCAGGTGGTGACACTAAGATGAGGAGGCGAGTGATTGCTTCGGAGGGCTTTTTCGTTATTGAGCCCTCGGTAGTCGGAGAGTTAAATATCTCGGAGAGATTGAGGTTTTTTGTTGGTGCTTCATACAGAATCGTTCCAGGCATGGAATTGATATACACCTCCGGCGGTGAATTTAACGGAGTATTGCTTAAGACCGGATTTATCTTTGGGAAAAGATAAACAAAGCCTTTTACTTGAGTATTGCCTGACCGGCATCAGACAGGTAATACAGGATATTGTTTTATGACTCTCTTCCTCCTGTTTTTATAGGATCTTCTTCGTAACCCAGTTCCTTCCAGTTAAGTCTCATTGTTCCTTTTGTTGAGTGACAATCGGTACACTTCAGTGACTTGCTGGCCGGGGCAACCATATGGTTTATTGGCCAGTACATCTCAGTTTCAATAAAGCTGTATTTACCGGAGTAGGGAAGGTTAATTTCTGTCATTCCTGCTTTAGAGGCTGTATTCCAGTTAAATGTAGACCAGTATCCACCTTCGCCAAATAATTTAGGCACAATAAGGTAATTATTTTTAGAATCATAGATTTGCTTTCCTTTCATTACCTTGAAAGGAGTGATCTTTGCTCCCGGATCGTCAATATTGCCATTAAGCTTGTTAAGCTCAACCACTTTACCGGGTTCAACTTTTTCACCATAGGCATAATAATGCGCCTGGCCATTATGCCACCTGTATTCAGGTGTAATGTTCTTATCCCATATAAAATCGCCCTTCTTCTTATCGTAGACGGGCATCCCGAATTCATCATTTGTGACTTCCTTATTTTTACCTGCTGTCGACCAGTCCCACCAGGTTTTCGTTGGTTCTTCACGTGCAAAGGCTGGAATATGGCATGTCTCGCAGGCAACTGCATCTGTATGATCGTTTACCAGTTTTCTTCTGTGCGGACTGTCGCCATGGCAGTCGGCGCATGCAATATGATTCTCACCAAGGGCTATTGAACCATGACTGGCACCCAGAATATTATGATTCTCTCCGGCATGGCAGTCTGAACAGGTAAACCCAATGCCTCCCATATGTATATCGAGTTCGGGTGATGGATTAATCATGCTTCCATCCATGTCGCCATGTTTTACTCCCGTGCCTCCGCCACCATTGAAATGACAGATGCTGCAATTCTTAATAGTTGTCGGTCCCACGCTCTTTGCAACAGCAACAAGATCAACAGAGGGGTCTGGCATTCCTGCTCCGGTTGGTGTTTTTTTGTATGTTCCTGTCTGATCATGACAGATTAGGCAGTCTATATTATTTCCGTCGCTGAAATCAAAGCTGTCGTCCTTCCACCCATATCCGATATGGCAGCTGGTGCACCTTGGTTCGTTAGAGCTTACAGCTATACAATAGTTATTAATAATATTCTTCTTTCCTGACCACTTATTTTCTTTGTCGGTCATAAGAACATCGTTGCCTGCCCATGTCCAGTGCCTGGTTCTCATAATATCAGTATCGAGTCCCTCATGACACAGAAGACAGGTTTCTGTTACTTCCTGCGGGGTATTAAACGGACCATCAATAAGCTCGGAATGGTCGGTCTGTGCAATAATAGTCTGACTTATAAAGATGCTGAAGATAATTATTGGTATGGTTTTCATAGTATACTTATTTAGACTAATTAAGTGTAAAATTAATTAATATTAGAAAAAAGATAGTATTTCTGATATGTTTTTAGGCATAGCAAAAGGGGCAGGCAGTTTAATAATTCTGATTATTTAAAGCAGCTTATTCATAAATTTTTACTTTTGTGTCGCTATGAGGTTTTCGTTAAATGGATTTATATACAGGCATATTATCGACAGGATCCTTTCAATGGGGCAGAGACATATTATTGCCAGTATTGATTTATCAGACAGGGTACTTGATATTGCATGTGGCACAGGCTCATTATCAATATCTATGGCCGCTGTGGCAAAAGGGGTAACAGGTATTGATCTGTCTGAAAAAATGATTGATATAGCAAAGGATGCTGCTATAAAAGAAGGAATATCAAATGCAGAGTTCCTGGTGTCTGATGCCTCTGATCTGTCGTCGTTTAAAGATAATTCGTTTGATAAGGCAGTGACATCTATGGCAGTTCACCAGTTCGACCCCGAGCTTGCAGTAGCTATTCTGAAAGAGATGAAGAGAATTGCAGGGAGGGTGCTGATAATGGATTACTACCATCCCCTGAGCCCTGGTGCAGCAAGATCAATAATTTATATTATTGAGTGGATTGCAGGAGGTGATCATTATCGAAATTTCAGGAATTACAATAGGCTGGGTGGATTAGATTATTTTATTTCAGAAGCAGGATTAACAATTTGTGATGAATTATATAAAAGTTCATCGTTCAGAGTTGCTGTTTGTGAATAATATTTTAATATTCGCAGTTTTTAATTTGTTCGGAGCTTAATTTTTTATTGATGAATAAGCAAAAAGGTAAACTTGGAGAGCTGGCTTCAACAGCTATTTGTGGTAATGATATCAGCTCATCTGTACTGTATGTTTCAGCACTTTCGATTATTTATGCTGGTAAGTATGCTTTTATTACTCTTCTGATAGTTGCCTTTGTACTCTATCTTTTCAGAAATATATATAATGAAGTGGTTACCTCACTTCCTATGAATGGAGGAGCCTATAATGCCCTGCTGAATACTACGAGTAAGTTTATGGCCTCATTTGCTGCCACACTAACAATATTGTCTTATATGGCAACCTCGGTTATATCAGCCAATGAAGCTATGCACTATCTTCACGGACTATGGAGCTCAGAGCCGGTAATTCTTTCTACTATTTTTCTGCTTACATTCTTTGCCTTGCTTACCATCCTGGGACTGAGGGAGTCGTCCCGCGTTGCCATTGGTATCTTTATATTTCACCTGAGCTCTGTTCTGGTTCTTATTTTTGCTGTTAGCTGGTTTCTTGTTAATAATGGCTTTGATACCCTGCATGCAAACTGGCAGATACCTGTTGAGGGGGGAATCAAAAAAGCAATATTTTTCGGATTTGCAGCATCTATGCTTGGTATATCGGGTTTTGAGTCTTCCGCTAATTATGTGGAAGAGCAAAGAAGTGGCGTATTTCCCAAAACTCTCAGGAATATGTGGGTAATAGTGAGTATTATTAACCCTCTTATGGCCATACTTGCAATTTCGATTATCCCCATACACGAAATTGCTGAAAATTACAGCGATGTGCTACTCTCAAGGATGGGGACTGTATCTGGGGGTAACTGGCTGGCTATGCTTGTCTCAGTTGATGCAGTTATTGTACTGAGCGGAGCTGTACTGACATCATTTATTGGTGTTAGCGGACTGCTGGAGAGAATGACCCTCGACAGGATACTTCCTCCTTTTTTCCTTAAAAAGAATAAACGTAACAGCTCTTACCGGATAATAATACTCTTTCTGATTATAAGTATATCTGTTCTCCTTATATCACACGGGAGGGTGGAGGTCCTTGCAGGAGTATATACAATATCCTTCCTTTCGGTTATGGGCCTCTTTGCAATAGGAAATATCCTTCTGAAGGTTAAAAGGGCAAGACTTCCAAGGCAGATAAGGGCGAGTTGGATATCAGTTCTTATAGCACTTATAGGAATAATAATGGCCCTTGCAGGAAACATAATGATTAAACCGGATGAACCCGGGCAGGTAACTAATTTCGGAATATTTCTGAGGTATTTTATACCCGGTATATTATTTGTGATTATAATGCTTAACCGTATTATTATACTACGGCTACTGATTGTAATGCTGGGCAAGATATTCGACCCGGTTAAGGAAACTTTTACAAGGATTCATACAGCAATATACAGTCTTATTGACAGGATTAATTCCCAGGAGTTTGTCTTTTTTACAAGGGGGGAAAATATAAGTAATCTGAACAGGGTTATGCTATATATACAGCATAATGAAAGCACCAGAAAGATTAAACTGGTTATGGTCCTTCAGGAGAAAGATGAAGACTGTGAGAAAAAAGTACTTTCGCTCGAAAAGGATATTCAATTTCTTAACAGGGAGTATCCAAAGATAGAAATTGAATTTGTAAAGCTTTATGGAGAGTTTAACCCAAATCTTGTACACCGCTTATCTGAGGAATGGAACATACCTGTTAATTTTATGTTTATAGGCTCACCTGGCCCTTATTTTCCATACCATATAGAAGACTTCGGCGGGGTTAGACTTATAATCTGAAGCCTATTTCTTTTTGCCATTTGTTTGTTCACAGGGACTTGCCGGCCTGTTTTTACCACTTCCTGATATGGGTTTTTTGTCAGACTCAATGCATACCGACCAGTGTCCCATAGATCCGGGATTTGATGTGCTGACTGTAACTGTTATACTGCCCGTAAACAGATAATCCTTTCCCGGACTTAGCCTGTAAGCTTCTCCATTGACTATTGCATCACCACCGCCGCCAATTGGTTTAAAATACAGACTGCTGGCCGATCCGGAATATTTGAAATTGCTATTACTGAGGTCAGATCTGTTGTATGTTCCTGATGGAGTGACAAGGCAAAACTGCCAGTCTGAATTGCCGGGATTTATCCTTACACCCAATGGTTTTATTTCATTGACTGGAGCAATATTTGTGATGGGGAGAACTTCTGTTACAGGAGTTGCCTCAACAACAGGTTCAGCTTCTGTTACCGGTGCCACATTGCCTG
>CAZWLP010000122.1:0-3926 GCA_964634565.1 uncultured Rikenellaceae bacterium
ACTTCGGCGAACAAAGGTTGAGAATGAATTTAAAGGAGTTTGAATAAGTTTAAAATTTTATATTGTTAAATAGGATGACGAATTTTGTAATTAAACATAACTTGATTTTGCCAATAATATTTTTTATTATAAGCATATTAAGTATAAACGCTCAGGACATGGAGAATAATATAGTAAGGCAAGGTGATAATAAATATCCGGGAGATATAATTGCTGAATTACCAGAACCGGTAAAGAGATATTTTGATCTTGTATTAAAGGAAAACAGCAATAAAATTAAGTCGGTCGATCTTACTCACGGAGGTTACTTTAAAACATCTGAAAAGAGCAGGTGGATCAGGATCAGGGGACAGCAATATTTCCGTACAGATCAGCCATGGTTCAGGTGGACAGGCAGGACAGCTCTTTTTAAGGCTGTTGATAGTTTCGAGGATGGTAGCGGACAGCTAAGGGTTAAGCTCCTGGGTCTTATACCGATAGTTAAAGAAGAGGGTGCGCATGTCGACCAGGCTGAGCTGCTGAGGTGGCTGGCTGAGAGCTTCTGGTTTCCCACCAACTTACTACCATCGGATAATCTTACCTGGGATAAGGTTGACTGCAATACTGCCAGAGTGAATTACAGGTATAAGGATATAAGTATCTCCTACCTGGTAAGCTTTAATGAAAAGGGGGAAATGACACGCCTTGAGGCGAAGCGATATCGACAGGCAGGAGAGATTATGACCTGGGTCGGAAAGGTATCAGATTATAAGAATTTTGATGGCTTTTTAGTGCCGACTCATATTGAGGCATCCTGGATAATGGAAGAGGGAGAGCATCAGTATGTGGATTTTTATGTTACAAGTATTGATTATACCTATTAATTGGAAAAGGGTGGCGTAGGGCGTAAGGCATAAAAAAACCTCCGGTGTCCCTTATTTGAGGGGACGCCGGAGTAATAAAATTAAGAATGGCTTTAAACAGAGTTTAAAAAGCCATTCCGTGTTCAGAATATCTTTCTACGATAAGTCTTTCTATTTCGTCGTACAGCACCTTCAGTTCTTTTGAGGATGGAATATCTTTATTATTCCAGGTCTTAGAATGTGCTTCTGTAAGAGCCAGTATCTCTTTCTCGAGGGGTACTATCCACTGTATATAGCCGGAGCCATCAGTATTATAAACCTTATTAATATTAATATAGTCCTGTCCGTGACCCCTTGTAATTGGCATAGCTGCTCTTTTTGCTGCAAGTGCCATATCGCACATAGCGGCATTTTTTCCTTCGGGAGCAGTAAGAAGAGACGGCAGCAGTTTATCCTTATTCATCCATACAGGTACGGCAGGCGTAGCCAGAGGCCACCCTCCTACTGTCCACATCAGTGTAGCCATAGGGTCATCACCCTGTTTTACTCCCTTAAATATTACCGATGAGGTGGTTGACTTTCTGGCTATATTGTCTTTAAAGTGAACCATTCTTACCTTATCTTCTCCTGTGGCAAGATCGAGCAGGTTATCACCTGTAAAGCCATTAACCAGGTTACGTTCTGCCACCCTCAGTATAGACTCAACAGTAAGATCGTTCTGCATGGCACTGTTAAGAAAAATCTCTGAAGCAGTAATATAGCGCGCATAGCCCTGTCCAAGATCCGGATTACCATTTGCTGAGTAGTTGGTTCTGACAATATAGCCCAGCGGGGCAAGATCCTGGTTATTAACATCAATTTTTATAAAGGCCTCATCTCCCACCTCAAAATATGCAGCTCCGCCATGGGCATCTATAACACCAAAATTAGAAGCCAGTCCGGTTGGATTGTCGATACTTTTAATCAGTTTCTCAAAGTCGTCCAGCGTAGCACAGCTTGCCAGGGCCATGGCCATAACCTCGCCTTCGCCATAACCCTCATCGAAGCTATCGCCATTATTAATATTATAGGATGCTGTATTCATTATGCAAAATCCTGCACTGTTCATTCCCATCCATACACTCTTATTTTCGGTCTCGGTTGAAACAAGACCTATATAGTCGTATTTCTGACCGGAGAAATAGATAAGTTTATTGTTTTCATTACTTGTATCGCGATGCTTCCACATAATGGGTCTTCCATCGGCTGTATACTTACCACTTACAATAATAGAGGTACAGGCTGAGCTCTTCTCAATTGAAAATATTGACAGTAGCACCAGGACCAGGCTGGCAACTTTCTTCATATTACAGATATTTAGCTTTATATTAATATTATTATGTTATTGGAGTCCAAGGACTTCCTTACCCTGATTAAAAATTATATCGACCGGTATGCCAGAGGCATTTACCTTATCGAGGTCGGCTTTCAGCTGATCGGTCATAACACCATCGGCCTCTATCCATGCTTTTGCAGCCTCATAATCTCCGTCGCCCTGAACAGTAAGAATTCTTTCAACGAGGGCAATAACTGCTTCTTTCATAACTTCGAAGTCGACCATATAGGTTCCATCATCCTGGTAGACAAAGGCACCCCTGTCGGCAAAAAACTTCATATTAAACATATTGGCTGTGCCATGTGCACTGGCAGCACCAAATCTGCTTGAACGGAAGATACCTGCAAAGAAGGTAACATAGTTATCCATCACCTCGCCGCTATCTATCTCGCCCATCTCGTAGAGCCTGGTAACCAGGTAGAGACCCATAATATCTGCCTTGGCCTCTTCGAGGGCTGAATATTGTTCTTTAAGGGCTTCTCTTACGGGTATATTATCAGTAATAGTATTTTTTACACCCATTCCGTGAGCCACCTCATGGAAGGTAGTATTTTCGAAGAAGGCATTAAATGTGATATGCTTCTGCTGACTCTCATCGATAAGCATCTTGCTTATAGGTAAGAGTATCTTTTCGAACTTGGCCTGCATGGCATTTCTGAGCTGCAGCTTACGGCTACCTATTGCAACATGAATCTCAGGGTCGTTAGGCAGGTTTATAGCAATGGTTTTACTCCCTGCATTACAGTCGCCTGCATAATAAAGAGCATAATAAACATTCATATCGGCATCGGTACCCGGCATCTCAGCCTTATATTCTTCGGCTACCGGAAGACCCTTCTGCAGGTCGACAAGCATTGAATTATACTTGGCCAGTTTAGCGCTCCACTCGGGATCTTTAACCAGCACAAATGATTCGTGAGCTGCCTTATATCCAAAGAGAGCATCTTCGTAATTCTCGATCGGACCAACTACGAAATCAATATTGGATTCCCTCATCTCCATCCAGGCAAAATCGCTTGGCTGGTATATATTGGTAAGAAGTGCCTCAGCACGTGCATTAAGATAATTTTTCAGTCCCTGGTCATCTGCCAGTTCGGCTGCCTTAAGCATAAGGTCGGCTGCTTTCTGATGCTGCTCTGCATAGGCCTCAGAATAAGGAACTGTAATAAGGTTTCCTTCTGCATCACGACGAACAAGAGTATAAAGGCTTGTCTTGTCGGGGCTATCCCATGCCTCAAATTCTTCAACAGTCATATCTTCGGGGTAGAACTGAGCCATTGGTGGTTTTGGTCCCACTCCCTCAATAAAGGGCTTATTATCATCGAGCCTGTCCCACGGTCCGTAATGAATAAGAGCATACTTTTTTGCATATTCGCTATCGATACTTTCGAGCAGGGCATCCTTATCGCCATAGGCCTGAGTCCAGTAGATATCGTTCATAATATCTGCTGCATCAATCAGGATACCAATAATTTCTCTCTCATTATCGCTTAGCCAGCTAAGATCTGCACTCAGCGTAACTTCCTCAAATTGTGCAAGTTTTGCTTTCATCGGGTCGTCCGTATTAGTTTTGTCGGTCGCACATCCTGTTATTAGTGCAAGGATGAGCATGCTTATAAATAAATAGTTTTTCATAGAACTAAAATTTGGGTTGTTGGTTAAGGATGCAAGGTAATTATTTTGGGACTAATGACAAAGGACGAAAGGTG
>CAZWLP010000122.1:4026-5140 GCA_964634565.1 uncultured Rikenellaceae bacterium
CTTGTTGTTTTTAAGGATTTATTAACATTCTTATATTATTTCTTTTAGTAATTTTGTATTCATTGAAAAATTTACAAATCAAAACTATATTATGAAAAATAAATTTATTGGCCTCCTGGTAATAGGCCTGATGTGCTTTTCATTTTCTTATGCACAGGATGATGAGGCACGCTTATTGAGATTTCCGACCATTAATAATGATCAGGTGGTGTTTAGCTATGGCGGCGACCTGTACAGCGTCGATGCTGACGGTGGCACTGCACGCAAACTGACCACCCATAATGGTTATGAGATGTTCCCAAGGTTTTCTCCCGACGGTAAAAGTATCGCATTTACCGGCCAGTATGATGGTAATACCGAGGTGTTTATTATTCCGGCAGAAGGCGGAGTACCAGAGCGTCTTACCTATACTGCCACACTTGGTCGCGATGATATTGGCGATCGCATGGGTCCGAATAACCTTGTTATAGGATGGACTCCCGACGGCAAGGATATCATCTTCAGATCGAGAAAGCAGTCATTTAACGACTTCAGGGGACAGCTTTTCCTTGTTGCAAAAGAAGGTGGTGAACCAAGGGAAGTACCCCTTACTGATGGAGGTTTCTGTTCTTTTTCTCCTGATGGAACAAAGCTGGCTTTTAACTGGGTATTTCGTGAATTCAGAACATGGAAGTACTACCAGGGTGGTATGGCCGACGATATCAGGGTATTTGATTATAAAACAGGTGAGGTAGAACAACTCTTCAGCACCACCACTCAGGAGATTATCCCTATGTGGATAGGAAATAAGATATTCTTCCTGTCGGATCGTGATCGTACAATGAACCTCTTTGCTTACGACACCGACACAAAGGAGACTAAAAAAATTACAGATTATACCGACTACGACATTAAGTTCCCATCCAACTCGAAGGATTATATAGTATTTGAAAAGGGTGGTTATATATATAAATATAATGTTAGCAGCGGCAACACTGAAAAAATAACTATCAGTATAGCCGACGATAAGATCTATGCACGCGATGAGATTAAGGATGCAAGCAAGAGTATCAGGAACGGCGACCTTTCCCCTAACGGTGAAAGAGTAGTTTTCAGTGCCAGGGGTGATATCTTC
>CAZWLP010000123.1:0-5138 GCA_964634565.1 uncultured Rikenellaceae bacterium
ACAGGTTGGTGGAGGTTATAAAACCTTCTTTACTGACAAAATGAGCTGGGACACATCAGCTACCTATGGTGTGAGTTTGGGCTCATTTGATTTCGGATCAGGAATCTTTATGATACTTACCGGCCTGTCAATTGTTTGGTAATAAATGAAAAAGTACCTGTTAATATTAATCCTTTCCATAGCCAGTCTGGCAGGACTAAAAGCCCAACTGCTCGTATATGGGGATCATAATATCCCTGTATCGGGCAGAGTTGGTGCTATATGCTTTTCGCCCGGTAACCGCTTCGTTGCATGCGGACTGGATAACGGAGCAATTCATGTCTGGGATCTTGATGCAAAGCGTCAGCTTCATAAGCTTAACCATGGAGGAAGTATTAAATCATTATTAATAGATACTAAAAGCAGGTACCTGGTATCGGCAGGCACAGATAAGAATATAATCATATGGGACCTGTACTCAGGGGAGATAGAAAAGATTATCAGCGACTACAAAGGAAAAATATCGAATCTTAACTTTAATCCTGACGAGACATTATTAAGCGTATGTGGAAGCCGTAAAGAAGTTTTCCTTTTCCAGTTCCCGGGTGGCAAGCTGATAGCCGAACTAAAAAATGGCCATAATAAAGAAGTTATATACTCGACCTTTAACAGCGATGGCACACAACTACTTACAGTTGGAAAAGACAACCAGGCCATCCTGTGGAACACATCAACAAGACAAATACTACGAAAAACAGGCATCAGTCCCAATACCATTAATGGCTCAGGTATAGAAATAACAAGGGTTCAGGCTCAGCCCGACAGGAGAAAATTCCTGGTTGCATATACCGAAACAAAACTTGCCAAAGGTGGCAAATCAATGATATTTAGGTATAATACCGCTCTATTTAACTGGGATACCGGCCTGCTTGAAAATATTTACGAGGATAATGTAAAGCCAATTGATGCACTGGATATTACACCGGACGGATCATATTATATTACAGATAACTCAACCCTCAGGTTAAAGAAGCTTAACTTCCGGGATATTAATACCGGAGATCTTGTAAAAAGTCAGCAGACAGAGGGTGATATCGAATCTATGAAGGTATCAGATAACGGTGAGTGGCTTGCAGTTGCAGAAGATAATGGTTCGAAGAAACAACCGGAAGTAAAGCTATATAAACTTTCCGGTCTGGCTACTACTACCGGGACCGGTAAGAACACCAACAACCTTGGCACCAGACCATCATTCAATAGTACTAATACCAGACAGGAACCTGCCGCTGAAGAGCTAAGGACTGATATGATAGGTAAATATTACGCTCTCCTGATCGGTATTAACGAGTACGATGATCCGATGATCACTGACCTCGATGCACCAATTACTGATGCTGAAAACCTTTATATCATACTGTCTACATCCTATTCGTTCAGAAAGGATAATATTATTTTTCTTGAGAATCCAAAGCGGCATGAGATAATAGATGCACTGGATTTCCTGGAGAGAACCGTGACCGAAAATGATAATCTTCTTATTTTCTATGCTGGTCATGGTCACTGGGATGAAAGTGCACATAAAGGATACTGGCTTCCATCTGATGCCCATCATGAGAGTACAGCTAACTGGTTCAGGAACAGCTCTCTTACTGGTTATATTGCCAGTATTAAATCTAAGCATACCCTCCTGATTGCTGATGCATGTTTCTCCGGATCAATCTTTAAAACCAGGGCAGCCTTCCCAAAGGATCAGGAAGCTGTAGCTCGTCTTTATGAAAAACCCAGCCGCAAAGCTATGACAAGTGGTACATTAAAGGAAGTACCCGATCAGAGTGTTTTTGTAAGGTTCCTGATGAAGAACCTTGCTAATAATAAGGAAGAATTTATGCCTTCTGAGCAGTTATTCTATACCTTAAAACCTGCAGTACTGAATAACAGCGATAATATTCCGCAGTTTGGTGAAGTAAAGAACGCAGGAGATGAAGGCGGGGACTTTATATTTATCAGAAAGAAATAAATTATTACTCTTCTGCCTATTCCTGTTTATCGTACTTCTTAAAACTCAGCTACCAGATCAGATTGTTAGTAACAAAAAAGCACATACAGGAAAGTTTAACGTAATAATTTTTTATATCTTAGTAAATCACTGTTTATAACCCTAAAAACAATTATATGAAAAACACTGTTATCCTGGTATTGCTACTGGCATTATTTGCCTCTTGTAGTAATCAACAAACACAAATTAAGATGGATTATCCGCAAACAAGAATGGGTGACGTAGTCGATACTTATTTCGGCACCGACGTACCTGATCCTTATCGCTGGCTCGAAGATGATATGTCGGCTGAAACAGGCGAATGGGTAAAGGCTCAGAATAAGGTAACCTTCTCCTATCTGAACCAGATTCCATATAGAGAGGAAATTAAAAAAAGGCTTGAAGATAAATGGAACTATGAAAAAATCTCCGCGCCATTTAAGGAAGGTGAATATTCGTATTTTATGAAGAATGACGGTCTGCAGAATCAGTTTGTGCTTTACAGGCAGAAAGGTGATGAAGAGCCTGAAGTATTTCTGGATCCCAATACATTCAAAGAAGATGGAACAATCTCACTGGGCGGGCTCGATTTCTCTGAAGATGGAAGTAAAATAGCCTATGCAATCTCCGAAGGAGGATCTGACTGGAGAAAAATAATTGTAATGGATACAGAAACAATGGAACTGATTGGTGATACCATTGTTGATGTTAAATTCAGTGGAATATCATGGAAGGGGAACGAGGGATTCTTCTACTCGAGCTATGATAAACCAGAGGGAAGCGAACTATCGGCCATGACCGACCATCATAAACTCTATTTTCATAAGCTTGGCACATCACAGTCAGAAGATGAAGTGGTATTTGGAAAAGATATAAAAAGAAGGTATGTGGGTGGATCTGTTAGCGAAGACGGCCGCTTCTTGTTTGTCAGTGCTGCTATTTCCACAACCGGTAACGAGCTCTATATAATGGATTTTAACAAGCCAGCAAAAGGCCTTGTTAAAATTGTTGATAATTTTGATAATACGCACGGCATTCTTGATAATGACGGCAGCAGGCTGATTATTTATACCAATATAGATGCGCCTAATGGCAAACTGGTAGAGGTTGATGCTGCTAATGCTTCTCCCGAAAACTGGAAAGATCTGATACCTGAGACCGAAAACGTATTATCACCCTCAGGTGGTGGAGGCTATATCTTTGCCAGCTACATGGTTGACGCTATCTCACAGGTAAAACAATACGATCTGAATGGTAATCTGGTAAGGGATATTGAACTTCCCGGTATAGGTACGGCCGGCGGATTTTCAGGTAAAAAGAATGATACGGAATTATATTTCACTTTTACAAATTATATCACTCCGCCATCTATCTACAAAATAGAACCCGAATCAGGAAATATTGATCTATATATTAAACCTGACGTAAAATTCGTAAGCGAGGACTATAAGTCTGAGCAAATATTTTACGAATCGAAAGATGGCACGAAAGTACCAATGATAATAAGCTATAAGAAGGGTACAGAGATGAATGGCAAGAATCCTACTATCTTATATGGCTATGGCGGATTTAATATAACCTATACACCCTCCTTTAGCGTTACTAACGCTTTATGGCTGGAGATGGGAGGAATCTATGCCGTTGCCAATATAAGAGGTGGTGGTGTATATGGAGAAAAGTGGCACCTTGCCGGCACAAAACTTAACAAGCAGAACGTGTTTGATGACTTTATTGCAGCAGGCGAGTACCTGATAGCAAACAATTATACATCGAGCGATTACCTGGCAATCAGAGGTGGTTCTAACGGAGGACTGCTTGTAGGAGCAGTAATGACACAAAGACCCGACCTTATGAAAGTTGCCCTGCCGGCTGTTGGAGTATTAGATATGCTGAGGTATCATACATTTACAGCAGGTGCAGGATGGGCCTATGATTATGGTACAGCTGATGATAACGAAGAAATGTTCAAGTACCTCCTTGGATACTCACCTGTACATAATGTTAAAGAGGGAGTCTCCTACCCTGCCACACTTATAACAACAGGCGATCATGATGACAGGGTTGTACCTGCTCATTCGTTTAAGTTTGCAGCCCAGCTCCAGGCGAAGAACGCTGGTAATAACCCGGTATTAATTCGTATTGAAACAGATGCCGGTCATGGAGCAGGAACACCGGTAAGCAAAACTATCGAGCAATATGCTGATATATTTGGCTTTACCCTCTACTCAATGGGTATTAAAAATTTGAAATAAGAAATTATATTAAATATAAAAAGAGGATGAGCAGAAAGATCTGTTCATCCTCTTTTTTATAAATAATTCAGTAAACCTGCTACTCTAAAAGCCTGTCGTTAAAATTATTATGCTTTTTTATTCTCAGTAACTATCTGTCCGTCGAACAGATTTACCACCCTGTGAGCAAAGTCTGCATCACGGTCGCTGTGTGTTACCATTACAATAGTGGTTCCCTCCTTATTAAGTTCGGTAAGCAGATTCATTACCTCAAGACCATTTTTTGAGTCGAGATTACCGGTAGGCTCATCAGCGAGGATAAGTTTCGGATTAGCAACTACAGCACGAGCTATTGCAACTCTTTGCTGCTGACCACCTGAAAGCTGTTGAGGGAAATGCTTCGCACGATGCCCTATCTTCATTCTCTCAAGTACTTTTTGAACCAATTCCTTTCTTTCGCTTGATTTCATCTTAAGATAAATAAGAGGAAGCTCAACGTTTTCATATACATTTAGTTCATCAATCAGGTTAAAGCTCTGAAATACAAAGCCAATATTACCTTTTCTAAAAAGTGTTCTTTGCTTTTCTTTTAGTCCTGCTACCTCCGTTCCATTGAAATTATAACTTCCTGAAGAAGGATTATCAAGAAGTCCGAGTATATTCAGTAAGGTAGACTTACCACATCCGGATGGACCCATTATCGCTGTAAAGTCGCCTTCATTAACGATTAAGTCAATATCCTTTAGCGCTGTTGTTTCAACCTCTTCGGTTCTGAAAACTTTTGTTAGGCCGTTTGTTTTAATCATAATTCTATTTTTTGTGATGTATTTATTTTAAAAAATTCTGTTTTCTGTGTATTCTAAATTAACTAACTACTTACTCCCTGTGCTCTT
>CAZWLP010000124.1:0-5093 GCA_964634565.1 uncultured Rikenellaceae bacterium
TGTTTTACTGCAACACAACTCTTTGTCTTCCCCCTTCCCAAATACTGCGAAGCAGTAAGTATCGGCCTCAGATTATTTGAAAATCAACGAATGAAGATTTGCCAGTGGCGATAGTACTGGCTAAGAAATGTCTGTTTGAGCCTGCGAGTTACATTTCGGGGACTGGCAAATCAAATGAGCCTTCAAATAATCTGCAGCCTTGACTTTTTTGTTTCTTTTTGTGTCAAGACAAAAAGAATAAAAAAAGGGGTAAGCTACTTATATCGCACCGCTACAACCACCTACCCTTGCTGCCTTCCGGCCCTGGGGGAGTTTAGTGGGAGCTGGTCGTACAAGACTTACCCCGTGCAAAAGTAGCAACTTTTCCCAAGTAGACAAAATAATAAATCAGGCTCCACAGGTAAAAAATTTGTGTTTTTTTATTATATATTTGTTTCTGTACTCAATAAATAAATCACGACAACAAAAATTTCACTTAAAATAAGCGTCATGGAAAACAAAGTATCAGTATGGAAAGCAAATCTTAACACAGGTATTATTCTGGGTTTACTTGGAATAGTATGGACCCTCTTCCTGTGGTTTATTGACCAAACATTAAACCAGTCCCTTGGCTATGTATTTTTTATTGTACTGATTGCTGGTTTGTTTCTGGGTATTAAATCATATCGCGACAAATACAAGAACGGATTTATCACTTACGGACACTCGCTGGGAGCAGGTGTTATTATAATGCTTTATTACAGTATTATTGCATCTATCTTCACTTTTATACTTTACTCTTATATTGACCCGGGTCTTACAGATAAGATGCTGGCTATGACAGAATCAAAAATGCTCGACAAAGGTGTTCCCGAAAGCATGATCGAACAATCACTGAGTATGTCTGCCAAATTTATGGCCCCCTGGTTTATGGCATTAACAGGTGTATTCGGAGGAGTCTTTATGGGTACAATCCTTTCTCTGATTGTAAGTATATTTACCCGTAAAGAGGGTAATCCCCTTATCGACGATGCTATTGAAGAATAGAACATGGATCTTTCTGTTATAGTACCACTTTTTAACGAAGAAGAATCTCTTGAAGAACTGGCATCCTGGATCGACAGGGTGTGTATTTCAAACAAGCTGAGCTACGAGCTGCTGTTTATCGACGACGGCAGTTCTGATTCGTCGTGGAGCATAATTAATAAGCTCGCGTCAGTCAATAAAAATATTAAGGGTAAGAGTTTTCGAAGAAACTATGGTAAGGCAGCAGCTCTGCACACCGGGTTCGGTCTTTGCAAGGGAGATGTGGTAATTACTATGGATGCTGACCTGCAGGACAGTCCTGATGAGATCCCGGAGCTCTTTAGCATGATTAAAGAAGAAGGATTTGATCTTGTATCGGGATGGAAGAAGAAGCGTCACGATCCTTTTATTAAAAGAATAACCAGCAAGCTGTATAATTTTACGGCACGTAAGGCCTCAGGAATAAAACTCCACGATTTTAACTGCGGACTAAAAGCCTACAGGCAGGATGTTATTAAGAGTATTGAGGTATTTGGTGAGATGCACCGCTATATTCCAATGCTCTCTAAACAGGCAGGATATAAGAATATTGGCGAAAAGATTGTAATTCATCAGGCCAGAAAATATGGAGTTACCAAATATGGACTGGACAGATTTATTAAGGGCTACCTCGACCTTCTTACCATTAGTTTTATTACCAGATTTGGAAAGAGTCCGATGCATCTTTTCGGGATGCTTGGATCTCTTATGTTTATTGCCGGTTTTGCACTTGCTCTCTATCTTGGAATAAACAAACTGGTATTTGTTAATGCAGGCCTGAGAGCTCCGCTGGTTACCGACAGTCCGTACTTTTATATCGGACTGACTGCCATGTTGATTGGCACAATGTTATTTATGACTGGATTTATTGGTGAACTTATTAACCGTAACTCATCAACCCGAAATGAATACCTGATAAAAGACAGCGTATAATCTTTTTTATTCAAAAATTTAATCAGACATTTTAAAAACCTACAATATTTTTCTTAATAAAATTAAATTACACTATGAAAAAACTGCTTTTAATCTCACTTGCCATCCTCACAGTAACAGTTTTCTCCTGTAAGAAAAAAGATAGTGATGACCCGATTGTATATGCCGGAACATGGAGCGGAGTGTACCTTGGAGATGATGATCATGGAACCTGGGCTGTAACAATAGACTCAAACGGGGACGTCACCGGAGCAGCAAGCTCAGCAGTTTATATTGCTAACTTCGAGCTAATAGGAACCATCGATTCAGAGGGTACTTTCAATGCAACTGCTGGATCAGCGTCAACAGGATCAGAATTTGTCGGAGAATTTAACGAAACCACAGCAAGTGGCACCTGGTCGAATTCTAATCTTGGCTTTGAAGGTACCTGGTCAGGCGCAAGATATGACGGTACTCTGGAATAAGCAGGCTTAAAACTATTAAGGTTCTTCAAGCTATCCACCATGGAGAAGCCGCCGATTTCGGCTTCTTTCCATAAAAGACATCATCCAGCTTTACGGCAATTCGTCTGAAAAAGAAATTGTTATTTATGCCCCATCTTACAAAATCATGGAGAAAATTGCTCTTATGTGAGAAGGGACATACAGACATGCACCTGCCACAGTCTGTTCCTGCCTGGCACCAGTAGGTAAAACATGCTTCCTGGTCGATCTTCCAGTGCAGTCCTCCCTTATGCTGCTGCCTGTCGTCTGTTGGAATTGCAGCAGAGGGGCAAACATGAGCACATTTTTTACATTTAGTGCAAAAATCAATCACAGAATCAGAATGACTTGGTAAATCTGCCTTCAGTGGAGCATCTGTTGTAACAACCGCTATCCTTACCCTGGGACCAAGCTTTGGTGTCATAAGCAGTCCCATCCTGCCTATCTCGCCCAGTCCGGCATCTTTAGCCACCAGCGGGCAGATCACATCATAGTTGGCATCTATATGAGTGGTGGCTTTATAGCCCAGATTTCGGAGCGTAAGCGCAAGCTGGGTGGCTATCATACCCGAATTAAGATACTGGCGTGCCGACTCCATTACTATGGGCGACTGCGGAGCGGTAATGGTAAGCTCATAATCCATCTCAACGGTAAGAGCAATACCATATTTATGCATATTCTCAACAGGCCTGCCATATCTTTCCTTCCTTCCACCGATGGTATAGAAATGATAATCCTTCATTTCTGCTATACCGGCAGAATGAGCCCCCATCTTTTTTGCCCACTCCTTTACAAAGATCGTCAGATCCTCTTTATTCCTATCGGTACCTGAGCCTGCAGAAGGATCCCCCATGCTCCCTGCCCCATGCCCTTCGCCCTTTGCCCTCTCTCCGTCCGCCGAAGCTACAAAGTAGCGAAGGGGGAGCCCTTTGGCTGCATTTTTTGATCTCAGATCAAAAAATGCTTCCACCGCCTCAAATGAAGCATGTGCGGCTGCAAAAGCCATCTTATTATAATAGCTGGTACCTTCTCTAAGCAATCCGGGTTTGGATCTGAAATTATCGTCAGCTTCTTTATTTTCAGGTCTGAGTTTATAATATTCATCAAAGTTCTTCCCTCCTGCTTTGATCTCGTTACGGGAAAACATCGTATCCCTCTCATCCATATGCCTCACAGGCATATCCCTCTTATAACTCCTACCCTTAATCGGCATAAAGAACAGAAGGATAAGTATAAAAAATAGCCCTGATAATAAGTATAAGATCATATAAAAAGCAAGTTAACAATTTTCCCTGCCCTACGCCTTAAGCTTTGAGTCTTAAGTCTTCAGCCTTCCAGATAATCCTTCAGGTAAGCGTACTCGCTGGTAAGTCTGCCTTCTTCACAGATTGTTGCTCTTTCGATCATCCCCTTTCTTTTTCCTTCTATCAGCTCAGGCAGCACAAATTCTGAAAGTTGTAATCCAAAGTCAGCCGATGCATCTCTGGGCAGTTCTCCCGGCAGGTTATCGACCGACATAACGGTAATATTATCAGGATTCTTAAAAGCCGGCTCTTCTTTGCCTGTCAGAGGGTTAAAGCCATAGAAGGGATCACCAATTGTTGTAGCCCTTTTTGTTGAAGCTATTGGTCCGTCTATATCGCAGCTGACATCAGCTATTACTGAAATATTAAAGTCCTTATCTTTAAGGTCATCGCCGGTGATAAAAACAGGTGATGCGGGATCCCAGAAATGTGAGGCGATGTAAATATCGGCCACCCTGGTATATCTTTTAAAAGTAGACTCATATTCAGAAGGATTTTCGAAGAAGTGATGCAGGTCGAATGCCTTACCCTCCTTATGTTTCACATAGTCACCAGGACTAAGCTGGCATACGACGGGAACATCAAAATTTTTAGTCAGGAATTCTTCGGGACTAACCTCAACGGCATTGGTCTGGCGAATAGTTTCCATAGCACCGTTACCCACTCTGCCATCGCCGCTGACAAGTATTTTCAGACCCGGTATCAGGTCTATCATTTTAAGTCCTGCCCATACTTCTTCAAGGTCGTGACATTCATTACAGGGTTTCAGCTTAAACCTGTCTGTTCTTATACCCCTTGCGCGCAAGCCGTTATAGGCTCCAACTATACCTGCCCAGCGACCGAAGGCGACTACCCTGGCGCCGTTATCCTGAGTAAGGTATTCATAGTCTATCAGTCTTACTTTATCCTCAATCATTTTCTGAAGCATCTCCCTGTTATAGGGCTGTTCCTTAGCCACGTGCGCAAAGAACAGATATGTTTTACCCGGTATAAATGTTGATTTCTCCACTTCCTTAACACCCATCAGTATATCACAATCGCTGAGGTCTTCTTTAAGGGGAATTTCGAGGTATCGATATTCCTCATCCGAGTAGCACCTGTAGTCGCTGGGTTGTACAAAGAACTCAACATCAGGGTATTCTATCTGAAGGTCTATTATCTGTGAAGGAGTCAGCGGGACTCTTCTGTCGGGTGGATTCTTTGTCTCTCTCAGGATTCCTATTCTTAATCTTCTGTCCATTGGATAATAAAAATTTAGTTTACTACTCAGAAAACACAAAATTACAAAAATCTGGCGATCCATTGGTCCAATTTTTGTACTATCTTTGCA
>CAZWLP010000125.1:0-5083 GCA_964634565.1 uncultured Rikenellaceae bacterium
CCATCAGGTTGGATTTTCTAAATAAAACTTCCTTAAAAGTTGTGTTGGCAACTTTAAGCATTCTCATATTGCACTCATCAAAAGTACATTCGATAAATATCAGGTGTGAAATATCCGATTCTGTAAAATTACATCTTTTGAATGTGCAATTAAAGTACTCTGTTGCTTTACATATCTCCGGATAATCAAGTTCTTTAAAACTTTGATCTTCACAAATATCTCCAGATGTCATGCTAGTTTATTAAGGGCCGAAAAAAGACTTGACCTGACACTTTCTGCAAACTCTGCAAGATCTTCGTTTTTAACCGGAGACATTGATTCAACGGGATCTATTACTGAGACCTCTGTATTTCCTTCTCCCGCATCAACCACAATGATGTTACAAGGCAGGAATAATCCTATTTTTTCTTCACTTTGGATTGCTTTGTATGCAAAATGAGGGTTACAGGCACCAAGGATGATGTAATCCTTATAATCAATATCAATTTTATCTTTCAGGGTCTTCGATAAATTTATCTCAGATATAATACCAAAGCCTTCCTCTTTAAGTGCACTCGTAAGTTTATCGATGGCAGATTTTGTAGTTGTACCAGATAGTGTTTTGCTTAAATAATAGCTCATATATTAATAATCTTAGTTCTTAATAGTGTAAAGATAATTGAAATTTAGATTCTGCCTGTATCGATGCACCTGGCACCTGTAAAGTTGCCCCGTAAAATGTGGCAGGTTCTATAATCACAAGGGTTCTATTCAATAATAATCTCCGCCGAAACGAACGACCAGGCTGCAAAATACCCGAGTATGGCATTATCAATATTTGTTCGGGGATTATATGGCGTTGAAAACATATTCATTCCTCTCATTGCATCATTAAGCTGCATAAAATAGCTATATACATTTTTGTCTACTGAAAAAATAATTATTTCAACGCTGTCTCCTGCTTCAAAAAAGTACATACCGGGAGAAAAAGATATAACTCCATTATCCGAGTTAAAATCTGAAGCCAGTGAGTAATAACCATCAATCAGTTCATCATTATGGATAAAACGTATAAGGTAATAGTCAGGTAATCCAGGTCTTTCAGTAAACCTGCATTCAAGCTCGTAAATTGTTTCTAAACCGGGTCCGCCATGAGCATTCATCTTTGATTCAAGTGAAAGAATTTCTGTTGCAGGAGGCATATACGACTGGCTGGTATAGCTTATACCATTATAATCTATTTTAATATTATATGAGGTATTCTCGTTGCCTCTGATTACAGACCCTCTATAGTATCCATTACCCTGGTAAGGCAGAATCTCAGAATCTCCTTTATTATCACTAAGGCTTACCACAGCATCTGTTATCATTTCGGGAAGGCCTGTCTCAAAATAGCTTGTAGATTTTGTTATCCTTGTGCTCAGGGTGGAGTCTTCGCAGATTACTGCCTCTATCACTATTTCAGGCTTAGCTTCGTTCAGGTCGATATGAATTACTTCTTCGCAGGCAGCAATAACTATTAGCAGCAATATTAAGATATATGTGTGTGTTTTGACTGTCATTAAATCAGAATTTAAAGTTATAGCTTACCGACGGTACAATCCCAAACAGACTTAGTTTTACGGCTTCAGTATTTCCGGGACCTGTTTCACTTTCCCTGAATGATATCGAGTATGCATTATGCCTGTTATAAAGATTGTAGATGGAAAAGTCCCAGCTTCCTTCAAACCTGGCTCTTTTTTTCTTGCTCTTTAATGTCAGGCTGGCATCCAGACGGTTGTAAGAAGGCATCCTGTATCCATTTCTTTCTGTATAATAGGGGATAAGCTGCCCGTCCAGTTCATACTTTCCACTCGGAAATGTGACGGCATTACCAGTTGCATATATCCATACCGCCGAAAGAAATAATCGCCTGCTGAACTGATAGCTTGCTATAACAGAAACATCATGGGTTTTATCATATTTAAGAGGGTACCACGAATTGTTATTTATGCCATCTATTAGATTTTCTGTACGCGAAAGCGTATAACTTATCCATCCGGTAAAATCACCATATTTCTTTTTGAGGTAAAACTCCACACCATAACTTCTTCCCCTGCCTGTTAATATAACAGACTCAACATACTTGTTCAGCATTATTTCAGCACCATCTTCATAATCAGTTGCATTATCAATACCCTTATAGTAAATCTCTATTGATGATTCAATACCGTTATCAAGAAAATTTCTGTAATATCCTATCGATATCTGGTCGACCAGTACTGGTTTAATATTGGTGCTGCTTGGTATCCATACGTCCATGGGGGTTCCCGATGTGCTGTTTGATAAGAGATGCATATACTGAGCCATGCGGTTGTACGATAATTTAATCGAACTTTTCTGGTTCAGCCTGTAGTTTACTGAAAGTCTCGGCTCGACAGCAAAATAGGATTGTGCTATCTCTCCTGAACCGATATAGACAGAATCGCTAAGCGAGTTATAATCATTATATTTATATACCCAGCCCGGGCCTGTCTGATTAAACATCGATACCCTTATCCCATAGGTACTGCTGAGCCTCTCTGATATGTTATGGTCATTCTGGAAATAGATACCACTCTCAAGGGCTCTTTTTTCATCAAGCACTATCTCAAAATTATTTACCATATTACTTGTCAGCTCTCCTGGCATAAATTTGTGCGAGGTAAAAGAAAAACCAAATTTCATGGTATTATCTGGATTTAAATAAAGAGTGGCATCTTCTTTAATACTGTAGTCTTCTATTCCTGAACCCAGCTTAAGACTTAGTTCGCCAAGATTGAAACTATAGTTGTATTTACTGTAAATCAAAGATGTATTTGAGAATAATTTATCACTGAACAAATGATTCCACCTCAGCGTACCCGTTGCATTTCCCCAATCTGTACCTATTTCACTGCCAAGTCCAAAAACATCCTGGCCGAAGTATCCTGACAGGAATAAGCGGTTCTTTTTATTCAGTGTATAATTTATCTTAGTATTTAAATCATAGAAGTAGAACCTTATATCATCGTCGACAATATCATCCGGGAATAGGGCTTTTGCAATAATATCAAGGTAGGTTCTCCGTCCTGATATAATATATGATAATTTATCTTTAATAAGAGGTGCTTCCAGTGTTAATCTTGTAGATATCAGCCCTATACCTCCGGATGCACTGAAGTGCTTGCTGTTTCCGTTATTCATACTGATATCCAGAACCGAAGAAGCTCTCCCTCCATATCTGGCTGGTATGCCTCCCTTGTACACAATAACATCCTTCAGAGCATCGGAGTTAAATACCGAAAAGAAACCCATCAGATGAGATGCGCTGAATACTGTTGCCTCATCGAGCAGGATCAGGTTCTGATCCATAGAGCCCCCTCTTACGTTAAACCCTGTGCTGCCTTCCCCCGAGCTGCTTATCCCTGGCAGAAGCTGGATTGTCTTTAGCACATCCTTCTCACCGAAAATAACAGGTATGTATTTAATTTCCCTTACGTTAAGTCTCTCCACACCCATACTGGCTTCAGAGATATTTATATCCCTTCTCTCGCTTGTAACTACTACTTCTTCGAGATTTATTGTTGAGTGCTTCAGCTCAATATCCAATAATCTATTGCCATCCAGATTAATCAGGCTATCTATCGATTCATAGCCCAGATAACTGAAACGAATCGTATAGTTTCCTTCCGGTAAAGAAAGTGAGTAGAAGCCATATGAATTTGATATTGTTCCTGACAAATTCTCAAGAGAATAGATTGTTACCCCGATTAAGTCTTCCCCGTTATCAATGTCAGAAACATGTCCGCTAATAGTAAACGATTGCTGTCCAGTAGCATACAGAGGAAATGCTATGATAATAAGTAAGATAGCAAGCTTCTTAATAATTACTTTACAGGTCTTTACCATAAGCGGATCTTATCCTTCAATTAGGTAAATATTTTTTGAGCATTTTCTGATTTAATACTCCCAGGCAGGTGGACTGGCTTACAGTAAACAAGATTATTATTTAATTACCAGGAATATTATTAGAAGGGCCAGAAAACCTATAATTAATATACCTAAGCCAATATTTTTTAGCCTTTTCCTCTTGATTTTTTCATCTTCGGTTAAGGGCCTGATCAGTCCCTCTTCCCTCTTTTTTGCCTCAATTGATGCACCTATCCCTGCTCCGAAGGCAATACCTATGGCCGGACCAATACCTATCAGTCCACTGTTGTCGAGTGCAATACTGATCGGAACTCCGATACCTGAAAAAATAGCCATACCAATACCTATCCACATACCCACGAAATGGCCCTCAGGAAACTTTTTTTGATTATCATCCATATCATATTTATTTAGTTATTATTACCATCAGGTAATCAATAAGCCACTTGTTTTATCAAATTTAGGTATAAAATATTTTCTCTCACAAATTTTTACTGTTAAGGCAACGGCATATTACGATTTATGATTTTTGCTGGTCTATGCTCTTTGTTATATCAGTAATAATTTTGCCTGTATGTTCAGTGGTTTTATTTTCAATCAGCAGAATATGGCATTCCTTATTAGAGCTTACCCTGTGGATTATTCCCTTTTTAACAATATGCATATCTCCCTTTTTCATCTGTAAAATTTCTTTTCCTTCTTCTTCGAGTAATAATTCTCCCTCCAGTATAAAAAACATCTCATCTTCCCCGTCATGGCTATGCCATGGTATCTTTTCCCCGTATATCCTGGCAACTTTTACGTATATATCATTTATTTCACCAATAATCTTTGGTGAAAAATATTCACTCAAGCTTCTGGCACAGTCGTTGACATTTATCATAGAGTAATTTTTGTAAAGTTTTCCATGTCTGTTGATCGTTCAGGGTTGATAATTACATTCTAGCCAGGGTATAATATCATTTTACTACTGTCAATAAGTACTATCTGACCACATATTTCTGCCCCGCTTCTCAGAATTACATCAGCCCGGGTTTGTACCCTTTCATATCTGCCTAATATCCTCTTCCATTCGATGCTGTCGAAAACGAAATAATTGTTTTGCAATGATTGCCCGGTAGATTGCCCTTTAAGGTACATTGTGCCGGATAATAAAATGATTATCAGTACCGTT
>CAZWLP010000126.1:0-5075 GCA_964634565.1 uncultured Rikenellaceae bacterium
CTTTTGCCTTTTGCCTTTTGCCTTTAGTCTTACCTACCTACTATTATCATGAAAATCTTTTCTTCTTTCATATTTAAGATCCTGCAGAACAGAGGATTTGACACGTATTGTAAAATCCCAGCTCTTAAGATAACCTGCAGGCACCCAGTTAAAACTCATTTGCCAGCAATGCAGATCTCTCTCTATTCCTATCCTGGTCATAGTAATATCCTTCATCTTAAAGTCGTATCCTGTGGTATATGAAATTGCCCATTTATTAGTCAGGGTAACTGATCCGTTCAGGGTCATATTCTGGGTAATATCTGATGTCAGGCCGCTTGTTCTGTAATACATGTTATAAGCAAGCCGTAGAGACCATGGTACAGAAAAATCAGCATAGCCATATTCATCAAATACCAGTCCGCCGGCATCAGAATTCTGTACTCCCAATCCAGAGGGAGCAGGTTTAGTCTCCCTGGCAGGATCACGACTCTCTTTATCAAATGAAAGTCCCATATTAGTGTCTGACTGGCTATCCTGTTCATTACCGGCATTATCAACAGCCAGGTAATTATCGATCAATCTTTTTAAATCAAAGCCTACACTCAGGTTAAAGTTTGTAAGACGGGCAGGTTTTCTGTCTGTTTCCCAGAGAAATTTATTTATCCGTCCGCCTGATTCATTATTAGCGTACATATCGAATGCGCCACGTGCTGAAATATCAATTTCCTTCATAAGGCGTGTTCGGAAAGTAAGACTTACCGGAGCCCATCTGAGAGAATCAAGAAAAGGGTTGTATGAGGTGCTAAGTGCAAGATTATCGATTAGTTTTACTTTCTCACCCAGACCGGTAGTATCGTTCCTGGTCCTTACCTTGGCTTCAAAAATATTCGTTAGTGAGAAGGATACGGACCCGCTTCTGCTTGGAAGTGAAGGAGTTCCATAAATTGAACCTTCAAATATTGAATATTCTCCCATATTGCCAAGGGTATCCCTTACATATTCCCTGTACATATCGCTTGACCATCCATCCATCGAAGGAACATAGGAAAACGATACGGAAGGTTTCAACACATGCCTGACAGCTATAATCCTTGAATCAGGGTTCTTAAAAGTGTACGTACCGAATATCTGTGGACTATAGCTTGCAGATATGGAAGGACTAAATGACTGACCATAGAAAAACCCAGGTATCTCTTCAGTAATAACACCGCTTATTGTATCATTTGTTACCGGGTCATAATAGTTATCTTCCCATCTTTTTTCCACCTTACTTGTATATAGTACACCTGAATACCGTAATTGAGGTGAAACGGTAAAGTTTTTTATAAACCTGATTGGCAGAGTGATAGGAATATCGTGTTTAAACCCGTTTTTCATGTTTTGCCATACCTGGTCGGTAAACAACAAACTATCAGCAACATTAATCCTGTTATCAAGACTTGCCGAGTACTGAATCTGGAGATCCTGCCAGAATCCCTTTTTGGTACTGTTTTTTGATTTAAGGGGATATATTCTGCCCATTGAAAAACTGGCTTTAGGCAGGTTAACAGAAACATTTTTTGTCGAACTGTTCTGACTATGATTTAAACTGGTTGAAAAATTAAAGGGAGTACCTGCCCAGCTTTTTGAATAACTTATGCTCGACTGTTTTGTTGTGGTAACGTGTTCAGCAACCGTATAACTGTTTTCCCTGTCGTATCCGGAAGAACTCATGTTTACAGAGGCAGAAAACCTGGATCCGGGTCTGGCCTTCGGATCCTGGGTATGTGTCCATCTAATTGAATAGTTCGTGCTTTTCGAATAATCTTCAAGGTTTTTATGCCCTGTAACATTGTTAGCATAACTAAAGGAGAAATTACCACTGAATTTATATCGCATCCTGTAATTAGATGCAGAAGCCATCCTCCAGGTCCCGTTAGTATACAGATCTCCTGTAAACTTCAGATCGAAATAATCGTTAATATTAAAATAATAACCTCCATCTTTAAGAAAATAGCCTCTGCCCCTCTCCTCTCCATACCTTGGTATAATTATCCCTGAGGAAACCTCTTGTTGTACCGGAAAATACCCAAAAGGAAGTGCAATAGGTAATGGAATATCTTCCAGAACAAGATATGCAGGTCCTGATATTATCTTTTCTCCCGGATATACTTTTGCTTTAGGTAACCTTACGTAAAAATGCGGATGTTCGGCATCGCAGGTAGTATACTTGCTCCCCCTTATATGAAGATTACCATCCTCGTGCATCTTAGTGATATCGCTATGCAGAAAACCACCTTCCTGCTCTGTTATTATATTTAATATCCTGGCTTTCTTGCTTTTGAAATTATAGCGTAATTCTTCACAATTAAACTCTTCATCACCATCTTTAAATATTGGTGTATCAACAAGCTTCCCTGATGAATCACGACGACCATAGGCATATACATCGCTGCTTACTAGGTCGAGTTCAATATAATACGATTTTAAATCTATAGTACCGTAAACTGCTGAGGCATTATTGACAAGGTAAACCTTCTGGGTTTTGTTGTCGATTATCATAGTATCAGTGGCATTATATATGATAGGAAATTCGACAGCATCTTTGGAAATCTTATAGTCAGGAGCAGCAAGCAATGTGTCAACTACAAGAGTATCAAGAATCTTCCGTTTTTTTTCAACCTGAGGAAATGCCAATGTTGATAAAAAAAGGAAGATTATTATAATATGTATCTTTTTTGCCGATTTATAATGCAACTTAATACTATTTTTGTATTGTTTGCGTCTTTTTTTATGACAGCGTAAAACTAATCAAAAATCGCATTCCACGAATGAATAGAACAGCTAAAAATCGCAAATATTATACCACTTTAAAACTATTTCTGTTCGCTTGTGTTTTATTGGGCTCTGGTGCATGGACTAATCCGTACATTACACCAGATAATCCCATTACCAAGAGCTGGGTTGTTGTGATAGATGCCGGTCATGGAGGGAAGGACCCTGGATCGGTTGGAAGAAAAAGCAAAGAAAAAGATATAGCCCTTTCTCTGGCATTAAAAACCGGTCGTTATATTGAAGAGAAAATTGATGGAGTAAAAGTTATTTACACAAGAGATAAGGATGAGTTTGTAGAGCTCTATAAACGAGCCGAAATAGCCAATAAGTCGAAAGCAGATCTTTTTATCTCTATCCACTGCAATGGTTTGAGTAACAGAAGCGTTAGGGGCTCAGAGACTTTTGCCATGGGAATTCATAAAGATGAGGGAAATCTTGAAGTGGCGATGGCAGAGAATTCAGTAATTACACTTGAAGATGACTATTCCACAAGATATCAGGGATATGACCCCAACTCCTCAGAGTCATTTATTGCCTTCTCCTTAATGCAGAATATTTACCTCGAGCAAAGCCTCAACTTTGCATCATTTGTTCAAAGCCAGTTCAGGGACAGGGTTGGACTAAGAGACAGGGGTGTAAAGCAGGCAGGCTTTATTGTATTATGGCAAACTACCATGCCTAGTGTGCTTGTTGAGGCAGGATTTATTTCAAACAGCGAGGAAGAAAAATTTCTGATTTCAGAAAAAGGACAGGACTATGTAGCATCAGCAATTTTCAGAGCTTTCAGAGATTATAAATTATCAATCGATCAGAAAAGTGATTTTTCAACAATCAAGCAAGACACACAGGCAGAAGAGTTTAATGATAAAATTGACTTCAGGGTCCAACTTTCTACCTCTTCTACCAGAAAGGATATTAATTCAGAACAATTTCACAAACTACCTGAGATCAGTGAAATAATAGCCGGTAAATATTATAAATATGCCTCAGGTCATTTTGAAAGCTATAAAGAAGCAGCATTACACAGAAAGATTGTTCAGGGCAAATATCCGGATGCATTTGTTATTGCAGTGAGGAACCATAAGATTATTCCCTTGCAGGAAGCAATTGAACTAATAAAAAAGCAGTAAAATGAAAAAACTAAGCCCGGAACTAAAAGTAGGAATTATTGCTGTTGTAATTATAATACTGTTTATATGGCTTTTTAGTTTTCTTAAAGGCCGAAACCTCCTTAGCAGTTATGATCACTACCATATAAGGTATAAGAACGTCTCCGGACTGGCATCTTCCAGTCCGGTTGAGATAAGTGGTCTTAAATCCGGACTGGTAAACAGCGTTAAACTCGTAAACGATGGCAGCGGACTTATAGACGTAATGATAAGTATTGAGAAAAACTACAAAATTCCGGAGAACAGTGTTGCTGAGATCACAACTGCCAGCCTTATTGCGGGGATGAAAATAGACCTGATCCTGGGTGACAGCAAGAATTTACTCAGGTCCGGCGATGAAATCGAAGGAAGGGTTGCTGTATCAATACTCGATAAACTGGACAATAGTATGGATCCTCTTATGGACAATACGGGAGCCCTTATTAAGAGCCTTGACACACTTCTCACTAAGTTTAACACGATGTTTACAGCAGACTTTTCTAATAATATAAAGCAGAGTGCTGATAACCTTGAAAAAGCAAGCGATAATTTCAGAAAACTTCTGGCCGGTAATTCAGACGATATAACTGAACTGCTTAATAATCTAAATGTTTTTAGCCAGATGCTTGGAGAAAATATCGGGAAGTTTGATAGCACAATATATTCGGTTAACAAGATTGCAGCATCTGTTTCCGACTCTGATATTGATTCAACTCTTGTTTCGCTTCAGGTGTCACTCGCCAGATCGTCGGATATTCTTGATAAAATTAATGACGGTAATGGAAGCGCTGGTAAAATAATTAACGATGACTCCCTATATATTAATCTTACAAATTCCTTAAAATCACTGGAGATATTGTTGAAAGATATTGAGATGAACCCAGGTAAATATGTCCATTTTTCTATATTTGGGAATAAGAAAGAATAGATCCATCTCCTTTCAGAACAATTTTAAGGTTACAATTAACTGTAGATCAAGGACTAATGCCTATATTGCTAATAACCAGTGAGTTACGAAACTTTAAAAAAATGCATTGCTTAATATCCTGAGCATTAAGTTCATATACTTTTTTCCAGAAAATCAAGTAAAAAAAATTTTTTTTTTAACATTTTTTTTTACAAATATTGTGT
>CAZWLP010000127.1:0-5026 GCA_964634565.1 uncultured Rikenellaceae bacterium
CTAATATCGCAAAATCTTGACCCAATATTTTAATTATGTAATTAATTACGTAATTCTTTTCAAGAAGAACATATTATGAATTCCGCCCTCTGCACACAGCTCTTAGCTCCTTCAGGCAAAGAAGGCATAAAAACCCCTGGCAATAAGCATATAAATTAACAGGCCGATAATATCATTCATTGTGGTAATAAAGGGGCCGGTGGCCAGGGCGGGATCAATCTTATATCTATTAAGAATCAGTGGAATAATAGTTCCGAAAAGTGCTGCAATAACAACGACTGAAATCAGTGCAATACTAACTGTTATTGTAAGAGCAAAGGTATCGCTGGTGAAATAATTATAAATAAAAATTAAAGCTGCAAGTATAAGTCCATTTAACAATGCAACTAAAAACTCCTTCACAAGTCTGCGAAGGGTTCTGTCTGTTCTGAGTGTATTATTTGCCAGTCCCTGGACAATAATTGCCGACGACTGAATACCAACATTACCCCCCATGGCAGCTATTAATGGAATAAAAAATGCCATCTCAGGGTAGATCTTTAAATTTGACTCAAACCTGCCAAGCACAAGGGCCCCCAGTATACCTCCTGCAAGACCTACAAGCAACCACGGCAGCCGGGCCCTTGTAATTGTAAAAACTTTATCACCTGCTTCAACCTCGTCAATAAGACCGGAAGCCATCTGATAGTCTTTTTCGGCTTCTTCCCTTATAACATCAACAATATCATCAATAGTAATTCTACCAACAAGCCGGCCAATAGAATCAACTACAGGGAGGGCAACAAGGTCGTACTTTTCCATTATCTGTGCTACTTCTTCAGAAGAGGTATCAGTATTTACTGAAATAATATCATCTTCAATAATAGTCTTAACCTTTGCGGAATTATTTGAAAGAAGCATCTTTTTCAGAGATACAATACCAAGCAGAACATTATCATCACTTACCACGTAGAGGTAGTATACCTCATCAACCTCATCAGCCTGCCGCCCCAGCTCCTTAAGACAGGTCAGGATAGTCCAGTTCTCATTTACCTCTATTAACTCCTTCCCCATCAATCCCCCGGCACTGTCTTCTTTATAGGCAAGAAGATCAACTATATCGCCTGCCTGCTCCAGGTCATCAAGATGCAATAATATCTCCTGCTTCTTCTCCTCGTCCATATAGCCAATAATATCGGCAGCATCATCGGAGGCCATATGATCAATAAACTTCTGAGCAATTACTTCAGGTGATAATACTTCCAGAAACCTCTCCCTGTCGTCCTCATCAAGTTCCGTCAGTACATCAGAAGCTAATTCATTATCCAGCAGGAGGAAGAGGTAGCGGGTCTCCTCAATATCAAGTTCATCATATATTTCTGCAATATCTGCTGCATGAAAATCCTCAATAAGAAGAAGTGCATTCTTATCATTATTTTCATTTATTGCCCCTTTCAGGTCAGAAATAAACTCTCTTGTCAATTCTAATTTCCTGGCCATAACATTTAAGTTTTAGTTCCTAACAATTTCTTCTACCCAGTTGGTCAATTCCACAAACTCTTCAAGTGCAAGCTGCTCGGGTCTTTTTGATAATAGCTTATGCTGAGCCTCCCCTATATTATATGCACTTCTGACAGAGTTTCTGATCATCTTTCTTCTCTGGTTAAAGGTAGCTTTAACTATCACCTTTAACATATGCTCATCGCAAGCCGGCCCGTTACTGCCGTTCCTGGTCATTCTTACAACAGCCGAATTGACCTTTGGCTGAGGTCTGAAAACTGTAGGAGGAACATTAAATAAGTACTCTATATCGTAATATACTTTAAGTAATACACTAAGTATTCCATAAATTTTACTGCCTGGCCCCGAACAAATTCTTTCAGCCACCTCTTTCTGAATCATCCCGGCCATCTCGTATATCTTATTCTTGTTATCGAGGGCTTTAAAAAATATCTGACTGGAGATATTATAGGGAAAATTTCCTATTACTGCAATAGGACCATCGCCAAGATTGCTCAGATCGTACTTCAGAAAATCCCCTTCAATTATATTAAGATCAGGCAATTCTCTTTTAAGATAAAGAACCGACTCATTATCAATCTCAATAACACTAAGTTCAGCTATATCTCTTTCTATAAGGAAGCGGGTAAGCACACCTGTTCCAGGTCCAACCTCCAGCACCACATTAAGGTCTTTAAGTTTTAGCACGCCGGCTATCCTTTCGGCAACAGATTTATCAATCAGAAAGTGCTGGCCAAGATGCTTTTTTGCCCTTACTTCGCTCATAACGAACGCAAAATAAGGTTATTATAACGACAATACCAACCTGACCCCGGAATATTTAGCTTACTCTTTTATTGACATTACCCGATATAGTAAGGGTCTCCAATCGTTTAATAAGGCCTCTCAATGAATTATAATATAGAGTAATAAATAAAACTATACTCATAATCCATATTACCGCGATATTAAATACCAGGGTATCTATCCTCTTTTTACCCAGTACCTTAAAGGGCGCATAAAACTGGGCCCTCCCGATCTTTGAACTGGGAGTCATATATACCGGATCAGCCTTTTGAATTATCATCTCGTCTGTTTCAAGAAGTTTATCAGTGCTGTTTCTGTTCATTAATATCTCAGACAACACTATATTCCTGTGCTTGTCCATCAGGTCAATTATATGTTGCTTTCCATATTTTGCTTCCATCCTTAACATCAGGGTATCTTTTTTTGCTACGGCCGCAAGTGTGTTTAGCCTGAATGACGACTTTAGCGAATCGAGTCTGTTCAGTGTCAGACCGGCAACCAGGGTATCATAGCTCGAGCGGTTCAGAAGCTGAATCAAATCTGTATTATCGATACCCGAAAGTTCAGATAACTCTCCAATATGCAGGCTTAATTTTTGCAGGTTGTCTTCAAAGTGCGCCCTGTATTGATCATTATTAATTACAAATTCACATTCCCTGGCTTTCTGCATAAGCATTGGAATCAGGAATGAGGCATACCAGTCGTTCTGACTGATTATCATATCCTCCTCGAAAAACAATTCCTCGTACCTGTTACTTTTAAACTGCTCTACAGTAATAGCTTCATAGGCCCACCTGGTAGTCATTATATCGCCCACCACAGGAACATAAACCCTCTTTGTCATAGATGGGTGAAGATCATCAAATTTAATCATTGCGCCTCCCAATAATAACTGGGGAACAAGAATTAGGGGGATAAGGATATAAATACTTACTGCAGATTTCA
The DNA here is from genome assembly GCA_964634565.1 of uncultured Rikenellaceae bacterium. Classification (GTDB taxonomy): domain Bacteria; phylum Bacteroidota; class Bacteroidia; order Bacteroidales; family VadinHA17; genus JAUVKT01. The sequence continues at coordinate 3,232 of CAZWLP010000127.1, forward strand.
TGCCTGCCGATATGTTTAATCCAAGGATATTGCCAAAGCAGGATACAGAAAACAGTATAAGCCAGTATGAGAAAAGCATACCCTCTATCTTAAGTATGGCATTGGAAACAAGAATAAAAGTGAATGTCTGTAGTGCAGAAAGAGCAAATAAGAAGACTATCTTTGAGCTTAAATAACCAAGGCGGCTTATCTCAAGGTATTTCTGACGCTCCAGCACACGATTATCCTTAAATATCTCTTCAGCACTTACCGTAAGTCCGACAAAAAGGGCAACAACAATAGACATAAATAAAAATACCGGGAGGTTCTTATTATCGGCCAGTAAATAACCATTCTCACCAATATATTTAGATAAAAATGCAAGTATCAAAGCCAGCACAGGAGACTCAAGCAGGTTAATTATCAGATACTGCCTGTCTGAAATCTTTCTTAAAAGGTTTCGGCTGAAAAATGTCTTTACCTGAGAAATCTTGTCGGGGACTTTAAAATTGCTTTGAGGCAAGGGTATCTTAACAGGCTGAGTACCTGTGTTCAATTTGGCCATGGAGTTCAGGTACCTTTCATACCATTCCTGCGGTCTGACCTGCCTTTCTGCCCCTCGTGATCCATCCTCGTTAACCTCCTTGTTTTCTATAAGTTGAAGTATATCGTCTGTTTCAACATTACCACAGGTTCTGCATTCACTCTCGGCAGCATTTGCCTGGGATGTTTCGGTCTTAAAATACACCAGCGAATCAACAGGATCGCCATCGTATACCATATAACCTCCTTTATCCAGGATCCAGAGTCTGTCAAACATTTTAAGTATGTCTGATGATGGCTGGTGAATTATCGAAAAAACAAGACGCCCCTTTCTGGTCTGCATCTTCAGTAGCTCCATCACCTTACTTGAATCGTGAGATGAGAGACCCGATGTTGGCTCATCAACAAAAAGAATAGCCGGTTCCCGCATCAATTCAAGACCAATATTAAGTCTCTTTCTCTGGCCTCCGCTAATCTTTTTATTAAGGGGATCCCCTACCTGTAAATCTCGTATGTCATCCAGCTCCAGATCATTAATAACCTTATTGACAAGCCTGATAATCTCCTCGTCGCTGCAATCTCCAAAGCATAACCTCGCATTATAATACATATTCTGATAAACAGTAAGCTCCTCAAGCAATAAATCATCCTGGGGAATATAACCTATCAGGCCCTTTAATGCATAAGACTCTGTATGAATATCATAACCATTAAAAGTAATCGTTCCTTTATCTGGTTTCATCTTCCCGTTCATAATATTAAGCAGGGTCGACTTTCCAACACCACTACCTCCCATTATGCCAATAAGGTTGCCCGAATCAGTCCTGAAACTCATCCTCTTTACTCCCTGGTCAGATTTTTTAAAGCTATATTCAATATCTCTACCCTCAAATACTATTTTATCGGGGTATTTATCACGGTAAAATGATCGAATAATACCGGAATAATAGATTGATCTTATTCCCCTCCCTTTGATGCTGACACCCTGTTCCAGCAGATATGGCCGGCCTGGCACAACAGATCTTCCCTTAAAAAATAAAGACTGAGATCCTGAATAAGAAAATATAAGTGCATCGATACTTTCCACATGCAGGAAGTAAAGTGTTCCCGTCAGATTTTCAATATCCAGCCTTTTCCACTTATCCCTGTTTTTAAACCAATGTGAATCACTCTCTTTGCCATCACATCCTTCAGCTATCATAATACAATCTGTTGAAACATCATCAAGATGTTCTCCAAGCATAAAAGCAAATGCATTCTCATATTCCTTATT
>CAZWLP010000128.1:0-4898 GCA_964634565.1 uncultured Rikenellaceae bacterium
TCGTCTTCAAGAGTTGAGACATCACCAATCTCCTCTCCCCATTCCCTGGCATGCAGAATTCTTCTCATAATCTTACCGCTTCTTGTCTTGGGCAGTGATTCCATATATTCAATTTCCTGGGGCATTGCCAGCGACGACAGCTTCTTCCTGATAAAGTTCATGATGCTAAGTTCTGTATCATCATCAAACACATACCCGGGTTTAAGTGTTACAAAGGCCTTTACCACTTCCATATTAACATCGTCGGGTTTTGCTACTACTGCCGATTCGCTGATAGCCTCGTGTTCAAGCAGAGCCGATTCTACTTCGAAGGGACTAACAAGGTGACCCCCTGTGTTAATTACGTCATCATCCCTGCCAATAAACCAGAAATAGTCTTCTGAATCAAGGTAGGCACGGTCTCCTGCCAGGTACCATCCATTCTTAAATTTTTCCTTATATTTTTCCTCGTTGTTCCAGTAGGTTGTCATCATCGACGGCCAGCCCGGCCTGAATGCAATAAGGCCTACCTTTCCTGGTTCCCTGATTGGTTCAAAGGTATTTTCATCAAGTACAACTCCTTCGATGCCAGGAAATGGTTTTCCCATTGATCCGGGTTTGATTTTCATCTCCGGGAAGTTAGTTATCATCATACAGCCGGTTTCGGTTTGCCAGTAAGTATCAAGGAAGGGAAGACCGAATACTTTTTCAGACCATATTACCGCTTCAGCATTTAGTGGCTCACCAACGCTGGCAAGATGTCTTAATGAGCTGAGGTCGTATTTTTTAACTGTTTCTTCACCAGCTTTCATCAACGACCTGATTGCTGTTGGGGCAGAATACCACATTGAAATTTTGTACTTCTCGATAAACTTATACCATGCATCGGCTGAAAAACCACTATCAAGAACACACTGGGTAACACCAAGGCTCCAGGGTCCTATAATTCCGTATGATGTTCCTGTAACCCATCCGGGGTCGGCTGTGCACCAGTAGATATCATCTTCCTGCAGGTCGAGCACCCATCTGGTGGTCAGATATTGCGAGATAAGAGAATAGTGAACATGCCTTACTCCTTTTGGCTGGCCCGTAGTGCCTGAGGTATAGTGCAGAACCGAGGGTGAATCGGCCTTTGTCGGATAAATATCGATAGTCTCAACAGGCTTAGCTTTTTCCAGGTTGAAAATAACCTCTTTATCCCTGAGCTTACTTTCGTCTATATTATCGACAATTATTATATGTTCAAGAGATGGTAGTGTTTCGACTATCTTCCTGACTTTTGAAACATGTTTTTTTTGTGTGATTATAGCCTTTGTACCCGCATTTTCGAGTCGAACAAATAATGACTCATCACCAAATGCAGAGAACAGGGGTTGGACAATTGCACCAATTTTAAGTACACCCAGGAAGGAAAGATACAGCTCAGGAATCCTGTCCATAAAGAGGCATACCCTGTCTTCGGCCTCAATACCAAGTTCCCGAAGGAAGCTTCCTATAGTATTTCCTGCAAGACGGATATCATTAAAGGTATAGGTTTTTACGGTACCTCCATAACCCTCGTGATGCAGAGCAATCTTGTCGGATTTGCCCATCTGGCATATCCTGTCGGAGCAGTACCATCCGATGTTAATGATGTCTCCTTTTTTATAATCTAATTCTTTCTCGGAAATTGACCAGGAGAAGTTCTTTACCCGGTCGTCATAGGAACCAATGTTACTCATAGGGCATTATTAGGTTTGGTTATTATGACCTACAAGTTAATGTAATTTTTTAAACAGAAACAGAGTCAGCAACTAAAATAGCTCTGTTTTATAGCATGGATAGTAATGTATTTTACAGATATGAAACTATCAGATAGAATCGAGGTATCTGTTTCTTATAACACGAAGTTTTTCAACAGACCTCTTATCGTCGTAGATTCTTACTGCATCAATAACTCCATTGCAGTCATACATCATCGACAGACCGGCATCAAAGCTTATCCCTCCAACATTATTCATTACATGCCTGGTGACTTTTTCAAAACTGTCCCATTCAAGATGCTTGTCGATCCTGAGATAGGCAAAGGAGCTGTTATCAGTATCGAGATAAATTCCATCTTCAACCTCCTCTGAGTTTATATATTTTGTAATATGGATTATTGCTTTAACCGGAGCCTGCTTCTGGGGAGCATTAAATTCAATGCCTTCTTTTACAAATGCTTTTACAATATCCGGAATTTTTGACTCGGCGAGACATCTGATTCTTATAACGGCAAATAATTTATTGTGGAAAGTAAGGTAACCGGGTACTGCATCAAATTTTAAGTCAGCAGACTTTTTTACTTCCTGAATAGCTCTGATAATACGATCGTCTTCGTGCTGGAATTTTGTTACCAGAAAGAAGGAGGAAGTTACAGGCAGCTCGGGAACAGTTGTTCCATAATACCCGGAATAAGGATGTTGAGTTTCGAATATCTGGATATTAGCCCCTTCGATATGATCAGCGGTTATTAATACTTCTTTCTTGGTTATCTTACCAAGTGATGACAATAAATTCTTATCCATAATTATATATTATTATTGTTCCAATAGAATAATAAACCTTCTATATAGATAACAATATTAATTTGGAAATGTTCTGAGAAGGTGGCTCGCTGCGCTCACGTTAGCGGGGATTTTTTAAGTAATATACGCTGCCGTCAGGCAGCTAATAACCGGTAACCATTTACGCGGGCGTAGTGAGCAGATTACGATGCGATAGCATCAAATAACGATTAAATCCTATTCCCAGTCAAGGATTACCTTACCACAGTTTCCCTCTTCCATTGCATCAAATCCTTTCTGGAAGTCATCGATAGGAAAATGGTGGGTTATAACCGGATCAAGGTTAATCCCTCCGATAATCATTTGTTCCATCTTATACCATGTTTCCCACATTTCTCTGCCATAAATACCTTTCATGGTTATTGCCTTAAAGATTATATCGCTCCAGGGTACTTTAAAGTCGGATGGAAGGATGCCGAGGAGGGAAATATTTGATCCGTTATACATATTTTCGATCATTTCGTTAAATGCCTTGGGAGATCCCGACATTTCGAGTCCGACATCAAAGCCTCTCATTCCTAGCTTTTTAACAGCATCTGATATACGTTCGCCTTTTGTCGGGTTAACAACCATGGTAGCTCCCATTTTTTTTGCTATATCCAGTCTGTAGTCGCTTAAATCGCTGGCAACAACATATCTTGCTCCTGCAAATTTTGCAATTGCAACAGCCATGCTTCCTATAAGTCCGGCTCCTGTAATAAGTACATCTTCTCCCAGGACTGAAAATGATAATGCTGTATGAGTTGCATTTCCAAAAGGATCCATTATTGCGGCCCAGTCGTCGGGAATACGATCGTCGAGTGGAATAACATTTTCGGAGGGCACTCTAACGTATTCGGCAAAGGAGCCGTCGATATTTACCCCGATGCCAACAGTGTTTTCACAAACATGTTTCTTTCCACGGCGGCAGTTTCTGCAATGTCCACATGCAAGATGGCCTTCTCCGGTAACGCGGTCGCCCACCTTCAGATTTTTAACTCCCCTGCCTATTGACTCAATATAGCCCATATATTCATGACCGACAGTCATGGGCGTTTTAATTGTTTTGGCAGCCCATTCATCCCACATATATATATGCAGATCGGTTCCACATATTGCCGACTTTTTAACCTTGATGATTACATCATTTATTCCTGGTTCGGGGATTATAACCTCTTCCATCCATATTCCTTTACCCGCTTGTTTTTTAACAAGAGCTTTCATTGTATTCATAGTGCAAAATATTTTCTGTTACAGTTATCAATTTTATACAAAAATATATCAAAAAAGATGATTTTTCTTAGCTCACTGCTGTTATAACAGTTTATTTATCTTTGTAGTCAAATAAAATAAGATAAGTATGGCAAAAAATTCTGTTCGCGTTCGATTTGCACCCAGTCCAACCGGTCCCTTACATATGGGTGGAGTAAGAACGGCTCTGTATAATTACCTTTTCGCAAAAAAGAATAAGGGGACATTTATCCTCAGAATAGAAGATACAGACCGCACAAGGTTTGTTGAGGGTGCTGAGGAATATATAAGGGAGTCGCTCGACTGGTGTGGAATAGTAGTGGATGAGGGAGTAAGGGAGGGTGGTAAATTCGGACCATACAGGCAGAGCGAGAGGAAGGATCTATATAAGCAATATGTTGTGGAGCTTATTGATAAGGGTTGGGCCTATTATGCTTTTGACACACCTGAGGAGCTGGAGAGCCTGAGGTCAACCTATGAGTCGCACGGAGAAAAATTTATGTATAATTCTAAGGTTAGAAAGTCATTAAAAAATTCCTTATCGCTAGAAAAGGCCAAATATGAGTTTTTGATTCAGTCAGGGACGCCATACGTGGTGAGGTTTAAGATGCCCCTTGATGAAGATATAAGGATGAAAGATCTTATCAGGGGCGATGTAACTGTAAACAGTTCAACGCAGGATGATAAGATATTATTTAAGTCGGATGGCATGCCTACATATCACCTGGCAAATATTATCGATGACCATATGATGGAGATATCACATGTTATAAGAGGAGAGGAGTGGCTTCCTTCACTTCCTTTACATGTAATGCTCTACAGGGCTTTTGGATGGGGGGAACCCGAGTTTGCACACCTGCCCTTACTTCTTAAGCCTACCGGAAAGGGTAAGCTGAGCAAAAGGGATGGTGATAAAATGGGATTCCCGGTATTTCCACTATACTGGAAATATGGCGAAACAGCAACAGGATACAGGGAGGAAGGTTATTTTCCTGAAGCATTTGTCAATATGCTGGCCCTGCTTGGCTGGAACCCGGGTACCGAGCAGGAAATTTTTACAATGGATGAATTAATCCGGCAGTTTTCTATTGAGAGAGTAAGTAA
>CAZWLP010000129.1:0-4752 GCA_964634565.1 uncultured Rikenellaceae bacterium
AGATTGCCCTTTAAGGTACATTGTGCCGGATAATAAAATGATTATCAGTACCGTTGAAATGTTATTTGGAATTTTCATAAAGATTCTTTTTCAGGTAAATCTTCCGTCGTCTTTTGTAGTATTCATTTTCGAGATATGTTTCGTTAGCCAACCTATCTTATTTGTACTCCTGATGTCTGAATCAGGAATATATGGCTTGATATCCAGCAAAGGGGTTCCGTCAATAATATCCAGGTCTTTAATATATAGAATATTTCCTTTGCGTCTTACCAGCTTAACAATGGAAAGGCCTATAGGATTAGGCCTGTTGGGCGATCTGGTTGAAAAGACTCCACGGAATACATCGTCCATAAAGGGAATTACTTTAAGATCTGATTTCCATGACTTATGAAGATGAAATAGCAGTATCAGATGAGAAAAGCCCTCTGTGTCGCAAAGACCTTCTGCAAATTCTGAAAATACTTCTATCTTACCTTCAATACCCTTTCCGGCAATTGATTGGATTGGTACTCCAACTGGCTCTATAAATGGTGTATGAATTATTCCTATCGGTTTGAATACTATTTCGTCCATTAGATAATTTCTGGTTTAACTATAAATATTGCTTCACTTATCCGTGTTTATAAAGAGAATCGGCATGTTTGTAGCTGACCCCATTGGCGTCCGTTATCATATCTCCTCCTGTAATAATAAGATCAGGGCCAAGCATGTTTACAGAATCAATGGCCCGAGATAATCCTTTAACAGCATTAAGCTCAGGTTGGAGATTTATGTCTGTTAAAAAGGCGACCTTAAAAGTCTCCTTTTCCTGAGTGATATTCTTCCTGTATCCGTTCACTGTAGCCAGAATAAGTATTGAAAGTATTATACTGCTGAGATACCGGATGATCCTTTTATTTGTATTTTTCATATTATAAGTTCATAATTACAAATAAAGATAGCTATAAAAAACATAGGTAAGTATGGATTATATTATTGGTATAATCATATTAAATCACTGCTAAATTTATTAAGTTAGCTGCTTCTACAATTTTATTAGTTTTATGAAACAAAGACTCCTCTTTTTTTTGAAGTATTTTATTTTCTGGATTAGTATTTTCCTGTTTTTCAGGTTTACTTTTATACTATATCATATACAGAAATTTGAAAATTTCTCTGTGGGCCAGTTTTTTGGAATATTCTTCCATGGTTTCAAGCATGATTTATCCGTTACATCCTATCTGGTTTTTATTCCTGCTATTTTACTTATTTTGCTGTCCCTGTTCAGGAAGAAGATTTTTCTTAAAATTATTAACGTCTATACCCTTGTTTTCTTTATTATAGTTGCATGGCTGCTGGTGGTTGATCATGAGCTGTATAATTACTGGGGCTTCAGGCTTGATGATTCCTTTCTGCAATATCTGAGCACCCCAAAGGAGATGCTTGCCTCACTGAATTTTATTTCCTATGTCTTACTGGTAGTTATGCTGCTTGTTCTGTATTTCCTGGGTTATCGTCTGTATTATAGAAAATGGGTTCTTAAGGGTGCTGATAAGTTGTTTGAAGGGCAGTGGATCTCGGCGCCCGTCTTCCTGATAATCCTTCCTTTTCTCTTCCTTTTTATGAGGGGGGGACTCGGTACCGGCACACTTAATACAGGTACAGTATACTTTCATAAGGATATTATGGTTAATCATTCAGCAATTAACCCAGTGTGGAACTTCCTGTACGCCATCACCAAGAGAAGCAAGCTAAACTATTCGGTTGATTTCTTTGATAAGGCTAAGGAGATGGAAGTGCTTAAATATTTTGATTCCCCGGATTGCAGCAGTACAAAAATACTTAGATCAGACGATCCGAATATTATTCTTATTATTCTTGAAAGTTTCGGGGGGAGTGTTGTAAATGAAATCAGTGGGCCAGAAGGGGTGTCCCCAAATATCAGCAAGTATATTCATGAAGGAGTATTTTTTGAGAATTTCTATGCCAGTGGGACATTGTCTGACAGGGGACTTGCAGCTATCCTGAGTGGTTATCCCGCGATGCCTGTAACATGTGTAATACACTACGAAAATAAGACACAGAATCTTCCGGGTATTGCCAGGAGTCTTGAGAAGGATGGATATAAATCACAATTCCTTTATGGGGGTGATATTGATTTTGCCCATATAAGGGGCTTCCTAATAAATACCCGCTTTGATAATATTATTGATCATAAGGACTTTCCCTCTTCCGACTACTTTTCTAAGTGGGGTGTGCCTGATCACAAGGTGTTTAACAGGCTTCTCGAAGAATGCAATAAGGCTCAGGAACCCTTCTTTAATACTTTCTTTACCCTGAGCAGTCATGAGCCCTTTGAAGTTCCGATGGAAACAGTTATTGAAGGCAGCAGCAGGCTGGAGAAATACTATAATTCTGTTTATTATACCGATAAATCCCTGGGCGAATTTATTGAGAAAGCAAAGCAAGAGGAATGGTGGGATAATACCCTTGTTATTATGGTGGCTGATCATGGTGCAAGAAGTGGTACAAAGAACCATTACGACCGGAAGAGGTTTCATATCCCGATGATATGGATGGGTGGAGCTCTTAGTGTAAGAGATACAGTAATAAGTACCTTCGGATCGCAAACAGATATCTCATATACCCTTATGAAACAGCTTGGTAAAGAGACTGATGAATATCTCTTTGGAAATGACCTGCTATGTCAGGATTCTAAGTCATACGCTTATTATACAAGCCATAACGGTTTTAGTATTATCAGCGATAGTCTCTTCCTTTTTTACGATTTGAATAATAATGAATACCTTGAACAGGAAGGTGTCAGGAACGATTTTGAGTATGATCTTGGAAAAGCCTACCTGCAAAACCTGCTCAGGGATTTTGCCGGCAGGTAAATTACCTGAATTATGAATAAAGTATTGTTTATTGTTAACCCTCTTTCTGTAAAGCGAAAGGGAATTAATCTGGAAAGACTGATTGAGAATAATCTTGATCATGCAAGCTTCGATTACCGCATAATATATACCGAATATCATAATCATGCTGCTGAACTTGCCGAGACTTACCGGAGCGACTACAGGATAATTGTTGCAGCTGGAGGAGATGGCACGGTTAACCAGGTTTCGCAGGCCCTTGTAGCTTATGATAATATTCTTGGATTGATCCCTCTCGGATCGGGTAACGGACTTGCCCGGGATCTGGGAATTCCTTCAAATATTGGGAAGTCGATTAAAAGAATTAATTTACTCAATACCAGGGTTATAGATTCGGGTGTAATAGGAGGGAGGCACTTTATAAATATTGCCGGAATAGGATTTGATGCAGAGATTGCTCATGATTTTGCAGGGTCTGTTCGAAGAGGGTTAACAGGATATGCCGGTAGTGTGATCAGGAAATTCTTCAGTTATAAAGCCAGAGTGTATACAATTAGGACTGATAGGGGAGAGAGATCGTTAGAAGCCTTCCTTATAAGCTTTGCCAATACAGGCCAGTACGGTAATAACGCATATATTAGTCCGGATGCAAAACCTGATGATGGATTGTTGGATATTTGTATTATTAAAAAGTTTCCTTTGCATATGGCACCTGTACTGGCAGCAAAATTATTCTTTAAGAATATTAGCAGCTCAAAGTATATTGAAATATTAAGGGTTAAAAAGATTAGCCTGGTAAGCGAGCAATTAATTTTGGGGCATATTGATGGTGAACCAGTCGGGTTTTACAGGGAAGTTAGTATTGAGATTAAAGAAAAGTCGCTTGCGGTATTAGACTGAGGTTATTATCCGGGGATTCGATAGCTTAAGCCAAAACTTATAAAACTATCTGGCGCATTATTATTAATCCCTATTCCTCCGGATAGATCAAACTGAAGATTTTGTATAAGCAGATAAGTAAATCCGGCATCCAGCATATGCTCCTTATATCCGTTTTCAAGGATCAGTCCATAAGACTCAATAAAGCCTCCAAGCTTATCGCTTATCCCTATGCCTGTTGCAAATGAATAAAAATATCCTGGTATAGCTGTTTCTCCATCCCATTCTGCTCCCAGGTTATATCCAATAGATATCCTGTCAGTTAATGTATGCGAAAATGCAAAGCGGATATTGGCTCCAGAATAATCTGGCTTGTATTCGTTACCGGCAGTGAAGGGTAAAACAAGCCCTCCCAGGAAAGCAATTTCCGGCTTTAAACCATTTTCTTCTGTTACCTTTAGTTTAAATCCGGTATAGAGTGGACTAAATCCGGCGAGCCTGTAAGTGTCATCATTCAGCCTGTTGGTAATCTTATCACCCATGTACTCAATACCAAGCCTTAACTCCAGGTTTTCCAGTAGTCCGTAGCGAAGTAGGGTGCTATTATATGCATAGGATATTTGGCTGAACAAATCTGTCTTATCAATCTCCATTATAAATCCGGTTTCAATCTGCAATGACTTTAATGGCACTGTAAAAGATGATTCAGTCTAATCAGGCCTGTCTGTAACAAGGTCTGGTTTAATATCCTGACCTCTAATCAATTGAGTCAGAAATAAACTAATTGACAGGAGGATGTATTTTATTAAAATAGTATTTTTAAAATATTTCTGCATACTGTAATTTGCGAAGCTGTTTTGTTTAAGTCTATAATATCTTATTGCAGGCTTCAATTTTTTAGAGTATCAGACTAAGATTATCTGTAAGATGTACAGCTTTGATATTATATTTTTGATCTGAGCTACCTTCTGGCTATGTTTAGATTTTAGTATTGTTATTTGTCTTCCTGAAGTGTAAG
>CAZWLP010000130.1:0-4591 GCA_964634565.1 uncultured Rikenellaceae bacterium
CGTCCTGCATTTCCCCAATCGTTATTAATAGCTGCGATCCTGGTATCTGCCCTGCTTATAAGTATCCCATAGTTATTTTCGAGAGCCCTGCTCAGTGCATCTGATAGTGAAAGTGTATTATCCTGCGCAATAAGCATTGCACCAAGGATATAAAATATTAAAGATATATATAGCTTTTTCATCTTAGATGATATTTTCAGTTGTATTGAGATCACTGTCGCCGTTCATTTCAAACTCAAGTCTTCTTCTGCGCTGTATAAGAGCTGATTCCACTTCTTCTCTTTCCGGCTTAATACCTGTCCATAGTTGCTTTAACATTACCTTAATATCGCTAATAAGCATAATAAGTACAGGGAAGAAGATCAATATAAAGACTGTTCCAATAGCAACACCATAGGCAAGACTGATAGCCATAGGAATTAAGAACTGTGCCTGCATACTATTCTCAAGGATCATCGGGAAAAGTCCGACCGTAGTAGTAATTGTTGTTAGCAGTATAGGTCGAAGCCTTGATTTACCTGCACCCACTATAGCATCTTTTACTTTCTCCCCATCAAGCAAGAGGCCGTCGTATTTTGCAAGAAATACTATGGCATCATTTATAATAACACCGGTAAGGGCAATGATGCCCCAGAGGCTCATTATTGATAGAGGCTGACCATGAATTCCATGGCCCCAGAAAACTCCCAGCATTGACAGTGGGATCATAAAGATAATTATGGCCACCTTTGGCAGGCTCCTGAAGTGCATTAGCAAAATGAAGATTATCACCAGAAAGGCAAGGCTAAAATAATAGGTAGCTTTGGAAACGGCCTCATTGCTGCTTTTTCGCTGCCCCTGGAACATATATCTTACACCTGTATATTGCGCCATCAGATCCGGGAGTATCTCAGTTTCAATCTGATTAAGAATTTCCGGAACAGGCGCATAAGGATCGACCGTTTCTGCTTCCACCCTTATTTCTCTTGAGCCATTAAAGCGTTTTATTGATACAGGCCCTCGCTCAAGATGATAATCAGCAAGCTCAATCAGTGGATATTCCCCTGACGGTGTCTTAATTTTCATATTCTCCATCTGCCCCAAAGTAAGCCTGTCTGATTTAGGATACCTGACCCAGATACGTAACTCGTCACGACCCTCCTGTAATCTCTGTGCCTGTCCGCCATAGAAACCCTGTCTGACCTGCCTGGCTATTGATGTTTCATCAAGACCCAGGTAATATGCCTTTGGCTTAAGGTCAAGTCTAACCTCCTGCTTTCCAAGTGCTATATTCTCATTTATATCTTTTAGCTGAGGCAGTTCTTCCAGCCTCTTCATCAGGTAATCTTTAGCCTGTTCAAGTTCACCAAGGTTTTTCGACATCAATCCAACCGATATTGGTGATCCCCACCTGTTACGTCCGCCAACTGTATATTTTCTGGCTTCCGGTATGGGACCAATCTTCATCCTGACACGATTTGAAATATCAAAGCCGGTAACTTCCAGTCCTTCGAGGTTCATTGGATATATATCGATACTTCCGGAATGGGAACCCGACTCCTGTATGCTTCTTGCTGATCCTATATTTTTATTTACTGTCTCGATAAGATCGGAATCCAGGCCCAGCTCTTCGGTCATTTCGCTATTTACTTCCCATACAGCCTTTTCTATTCTGTCGAGTACCGTTCTTGTCTGCGCCACACCATCTCCGGGGGTAAAGGCAACATTTACAGAAAAATTATCAAAATCAACTGTCGGAAAGAAGGTATTCTTAATATGTCCTCCTGCAAACAGGCCAGCAGTAATCAGGAACAATGCTATTGGAATGCCTATCACTGCATGTCTCCATTTAATTAACCACAGCAGTGCATAATGATATATGTCGTCCCTTAGCCAGTCGATGAATCGTTCAAAATATTTCTTGATACCTTTCCTCTTACGCGGTTCGGCAAATCTTTTCAGTACCTCCTTTTTGCCTATATGAGCAGGTAAAATAAAAAATGCTTCAATAAGTGAAAAAACAAGCACGAGGATCACTACGATACCGAGCTGTATCATCATCTCCATATTTGTACCTTTAAGGAAGAGAAGCGGACTAAAGGCAATTATTGTAGTTGCAACCGATGTTAACACAGCAGGTGCGACTTCCATTGTACCCTTAACAGCTGCTTTCATTGGAGAAAGGCCTTTTTCAAAGCTGGAAAATATATTTTCAGCAATAACAATACCGTCATCAACAAGAATACCAATTACAAGCAACATGCCCATAAGTGACATCATATTAATTGTTACGCCAATCAGGTTTGCAACGATAAACATCCCCAGAAAACTGAAGGGAATTCCAAATGAAACCCAGGCAGATACTTTCCAATTCAAAAAGAGAGTAAGAGATACTATTACCAGAAAGAGCCCAAGTAAACCATTACTTGTAAGAAGTTCGAGCCTGCTTTTCAGTATATCAAAGAACGACCTTGAAACTAATAATTCAACCCCCAGGTCGCGGGCATTAAAATCATCGATATACTCCAATGCATATTCAGTAATCTCCTTAAGATCTTCTTCAGGAAGCTTCTCGATTCTTATTGAAGCAGCCTTACGACCATTTATATAAGATTCGTTAGGAACATCAGCAAATTTCTTTTTAACCTCACCAACATCCTTAATCCTGAGGAAACTACCGTCTGTTTTAGCACCTATAATTATATTTGACAGTTTATCGGTGCTTGTACTTCTTGACCGTAGTCTTATTAATAATTCCTCATCTTCAGACTTTATCTCTCCCCCGGATACATCCTGGTTATTACTCTGAATTGCACTTATAATCTGATCGAAGGAGAGATTATATCGAAGTAACTCATCCTCTTTAATTTCAATTGAAATCTCAGGTTGTGGAAATCCCGAAAGACTTACCTGGCTCATTACCCCGGAATTAAGGAAATCTTCCTCAACCAGCTGGGCATAATTTTTAAGAGACATAAGGCTTATTTCATGTCCCTCTGATGCTGCCAGGGTCATAAACATTGCAAATGCTCTTGATCGCTGTTTTGATACTATTGGTCTTTCCGCAGCTGACGGCAGGGATGATATACCATCCACCGCATTTTTTACTTCAAAAAGCACCTCATCTATCGGATACTCTCCGGTTGTCTCAACAGATACAATCGAGCTGTTTTCGACCGATGTTGATGTTATTTCCTTTACTCCGATAAGTCCCCTTACTGCCTCTTCAATCCTGGATGTAACTCCCTCCTCCATCTCAACGGGAGATGCGCCCGGATAAAATACTGAAATAGTTATTATCCTGCTCTCCGTTTCAGGGAAGAAGGACATATTCATCTGGTTGTAACTGAATACTCCAACAAGAATGACAATAACAATAATGATATTGGCATACATCGGGTACTCGACAAACCTCTCTATTAATTTTCTCATAGCTTTCTACCAGTTTCTTTCTTAATGAACTACAGGATCAATTTTTTGGTGAGCCTTTTGCCTCACCCTGATTTGATTTACCACCCTTCTGTCTATCACTTTCCACAGAGAAGTCCGTACTTACCTGAATTCCCTCCTGTACATTAATCAGAGCCTGGGTAACTACAAGATCACCTTCGTTTAAGCCCTTGAATATCAATGTATTTTCGTTTGTCTTTATAATTTCAACCACTCTCTTTTCAAGTCGTCCGTCAACAACCACAAATACCTCATCAGAATTAAATACTGAATTCCTGGGAATCTCCATAACTCCTTCCACGGGGTGACCCGGAAAGCGAGCTGTAAGATATTCACCGTTCATAAGTTCTTTTCCTCTTGCACTGCTCAGCCTGATAAAAAGAGCCTGGCTCTGGGTATCTTCATCTATAAACATACCTTTTCTGACAACTGTACCTATCCATGTTTCATCCTGCCCCCTTCTGAAAACACTTACCTTATCGCCTATATTTATCCAGAAAGCATCATCTTTTTTTACGGGAACTTCCAGCTCCAGGATATCAGTCTGTATTGCATGCGCTACCCGGCCACCGGCGTTTGTGTAGGCGCCTGCTTCAAGGTAAACATCAGAAAATGACCCGTTAAACGGAGCATACACATTATGTCTTTCGAGTTTAAGCTCATCTCTTAAGATGCTGTAATAATCACTGAGAACACCTCTGCTACTCAGGAAAACCTTAAGCTTTTCATCACTTATATCTGGCATCTCAGGAAGTTTATCCTTTATATCGATAGAGTTGAAGAATTTTGTAAAGGCGGAGATATGATCGGGATAGTCAATATTGATATCAGGCAGCATATTAGCAATGGTATTCATAAACTGGCTCTTTCTTCCCTGGAGGTCGAGCAGTGCCTCATCACGGTAAATAGTGAAAAGAAGATCGCCCTTATTGAACTTTTCTCCTTTCTTAAGGCTTACGTCACCCTTAATTATTTTACCTGTGGCCTCGGCAATTATGTCGATAGAACTTAAAGAATTAAGTCTTCCTGATGCCTCAACAGGTGATGTAATAATCTTATACTCAACTTTTTCAGTCTTTACATAGCGTTTTATATCTGCCTGCATTCGCACAGGGGGCTCTTCTTTTAATGAAATCAGGTATTTCATTAAACCAAAAGAGAG
>CAZWLP010000131.1:0-4268 GCA_964634565.1 uncultured Rikenellaceae bacterium
CTTAAGGGTATCTCCTTCCTGCCATTTGCCATCGATAACAAAAGCTGTTTTATGATTGTTTCTTTCCAATAAAGTTTTACGTATATCATTCAGGCCTTCTGCCTGATTATTAGTTAGGGGAAAACCCTTTACCGCGAGATCAATTGCAGGCTGAACAAGATTCTTAAATTCTATTGATCCATACTTACTATGTGCCTCAAAAAGACCGGCTACTGATCCCGGAACACCAGAGGCCATATGTGTTGATGTACTTAATCCCTCTATTACATTACCGTTTTCATCCAGATACATATCCCTGCTTGCTGCTCCGGGAGCCCTTTCCCTGTAATCAAGAGCATCTGTTGAGCCATCTGCATTTCTGATCACCATTAATCCTCCACCACCAATATTTCCAGCATTGGGATAGCATACTGCCAGCGCAAATCCGGTAGCTACTGCCGCGTCTACAGCGTTTCCTCCCTGCTTTAAAATATTAAGGCCTATCATTGAAGCCTCCGGATGAGCTGATACAACCATGCCATTTCCGGCGGTAATACCATGTCCGATTACTACTTCATTCTTAACTGAGCCTGTACATGAAAATAGAAAAATAATCAGGGCTAAATTTAAAACGCTTAAAAGTCTGCTTTGCTTTGTCATAATATATTAAAAGATTAGCCCAGATTACTGAGCATAGTTATTAATTCAGATGAAATAACCCTGATCCTTCTCCCGTCAAGGTCAATTATCTTATCATTTTTAAATTCGTTAAGTGTTCTGATCAGGCTCTCTTTTGTTGTACCTATAAGTTCAGCAAGTTCCTGACGGGTAAGAGGGACTGTAAAATCCTCACTATGAAAAACATCATCAGAAAAATACCTGATAAGATCGGCGACTCTTCCCGGAAGTTGTTTCATCGAAAAATTAACAAGCTTCTCTGATACGTCAAGCGCTTCCATGCTGATAATTTTAAATAATTCAGATGCAAAGCGTCCACTATCCCTGATAGCAGATTCGAGTGCCTCCCTCCTTATCATCAGGGCTTCTGTATTTTCTATTGCCGACGCAGAATACCTGTATATTTTTGAACCAAATACACTTGAAAGACCTGCAAATTGCCCGGCACCTTTCAGACTAAGACAGATCAACCTGTCAGACCTCCCTCCCTTATAGACCTTTATCAGCCCATTTATAATATAAACTGCATAATCGGAAGGCATTTTTTGATTAAACAGCACGTCGTGTCTTGAGAAATTCATAAAGGTTACATGTTTAACCAGCTTTTCTTTTTCAGATTTTTCAAGGAGATTAAATATACCTTTATCAGGTAATACTCCCATACCCTTAGTAATTATTTCCTTATAACCCTTTGTCGACATAAATAAAAAAAAGCAATTTTTCTGACGGTTAACAAATGTATCAATTTTGATGAGATGATGATCTAAATCACCAAAAAATGATGATATTTTCTTTAACATAATCCAAGTCAGTTGCTCATAATTTTGCACCTTTACAGAAAGTAAGAAATAATTAATATGACTGGAAACAGAATTCTTGTAATAGATGATTCAAATACAAACCTGGTTCTGCTTGAATCACTTCTCCGGAATAATGGTTATAATGTATCTTCAGCACTAAGCGCAACTGAGGGTCTCGAAAAAATGAAACAGGCCAGGCCGGATTTAATATTTCTGGATTTTCTTATGCCAGAAATTGATGGACTTCAATTTTTAGATATACTCAATAAGAACGAGGAATGGAAAGATATCCCTGTTGTAATTCTGTCTGCAATATCTGACTCGGATATTATTAAACAAAGTAAGGAAAAGGGAGTTGCAGATTATATTTTAAAACCCATCAGTATCACCAAAATAACAGACCTCACAAAGGCCATATTATCTAACTGATATATAGATATTTAAATCGACATATATCTTTCGTGGTCATTCTTAACATTAACTTAACACTAAATTATTCCAAAAGTAATATTGTGCAGATATTTTTGTGCCGTTAAATCAACACTAAATAAAATGGATACTTTCTATTTAATCGTAATTGGTATTTTATTTGTTCTGGCGATATCAGACCTGGTAGTTGGTGTTAGTAATGACGCTGTAAATTTTCTGAATTCAGCTATTGGTTCGAAAGTTGCATCACTAAGAGTGATACTGATAGTAGCCACACTTGGAATTCTTTTCGGAGCTACCTTTTCAAGCGGCATGATGGAAGTAGCCAGAAAAGGAATATTTAATCCCGGGGAATTCTTCTTTAGCGACCTTATGATAATATTTCTGGCGGTAATGCTAACAGATATACTGCTGCTGGACCTGTTTAATACTTTTGGCCTGCCAACATCAACCACGGTATCAATTGTATTCGAATTACTTGGAGCGGCTGTAGCTATTGCAGTTATTAAGCTATCTGCAGAACCGGATGGTATTCATACATTGGGAACCTACATTAATTCGAGCAAAGCACTTGCAATCATCTCAGGAATATTAATATCTGTGGTGGTTGCCTTTACTGTCGGAGCAGTAATAATGTATCTTACAAGAATCCTGTTCACTTTTAATTATAAGACAAATCTCAAGTACTTCGGATCGGTATGGGGAGGACTGGCAATTACAGCTATAACCTATTTTATGCTTATCAAAGGAGCCAAGGGAGCATCATTTATGGATGCAGAGATGATAGAGTGGATACATACATACACTACCAGAATATTAATCTACAGTTTTTTTGGCTGGACAATTATTCTTCAGCTTCTAGTATTACTGTTTAAAGTAAATATTCCTAAAATAATTGTACTGGTTGGTACGTTCTCCCTTGCGATGGCTTTTGCAGGTAATGACCTGGTAAACTTTATTGGTGTTCCTCTGGCCGGTCTCGAATCATATAAGGAATGGGTTGCCAGCGGCACAGACCCTGATGGATTACTGATGTCTTCGCTTGCCGCGAAAGTAAAAACCCCGACTGTATTTTTACTTGGAGCAGGAATAATTATGGCGCTTGCATTATGGACATCCAAAAAAGCGCGGACCGTAACTAAAACGGAGCTCAGTCTGAGTAAACAGGATGAAGGAAGTGAAATGTTCGAATCATCGTCTATCCTTGCCAGATCGATGGTCAGGTTAAGTGTACAGCTATCCAATACTATTAAATTTATATTCCCTAATAAATTATTAAAATGGCTTGACAGTAGATTCGACTCTAAGGAATCTGATCTGCTGCACAAGGAAGCAGATATGTCGTTTGATATACTGAGGGCATCGATTAACCTTGTTGTTGCAGGTTTATTGATTGCTTATGGAACATCTCAGAAACTACCACTTTCAACAACCTATGTAACATTTATGGTTTCGATGGGTACCTCGCTCGCAGACAGAGCCTGGGGGCGGGAATCTGCGGTATATAGAATTACCGGAGTAATGATTGTTATAACAGGATGGTTCTTTACTGCCCTGGCTGCTTTTACATCTGCCTTCCTTATAGCAATCTTTATTAACTGGGCAGGTATTTGGGCAATTGGATCAATGGTAATACTTGTAAGCTATTTGCTTTTCAGAAGCTATAAACTGCATGGAAAAAGATCGTCTCAGAAAGAAGAAAAAGACAAATCCGTCAGTCTTAACGAAATCGGAACCGCAAAAAGAATTGTTCCTGCATGCCAGGAAACGATTATCTCAAATCTTCTGCAAATTTCATCAATGTATGACAAAATAACTATCAGCCTTTGCGAAGAGGATCTGAAGGGACTCAGGAAGATTCGTAAAGAAGTCAAACAGTTAAATATTGATGTGAAACTACGCAAGGATAATGTACATAAGGTTATTAAGAAACTCGATGATCTGAAAATAGATTCGGCACCTTATTACGTTCAGATATTTGACTATCTGAGAGAGGCTGCCCATTCTATTTATTATATTGCAGACCCGGCCTATCGTCATATTGACAATAACCATTCGCCCCTCAATAAACAGCAACAGTCTGATTTAAAAGAGCTTAATCTACAGACCAGTGAATATTTCAATTTCATTGTATATATATTAAAATCCAATAATTTCGAAAATATCAGGGAGTCTGTTCAAAAGCTGCATGACCTTATTAATACTATTGAGAATATCCAGAAGCAACAGATCAAGAGAATTAAAAAGGGTGAATCCGGAACAAAGGCCAGTATGCTGTTTCTGAATCTCCTCAATGAATCAAAAAGCTTAATCCACCATGCAGGAAACTCCGTAAAGGCTTACAGGGATTTCTATATTTCATTTAACCGCTAGGCGAAGAGC
>CAZWLP010000132.1:0-2239 GCA_964634565.1 uncultured Rikenellaceae bacterium
ATTCTCAACTCACTCTCAACTCATTCTCACCCTTTTCAACCCTTTTCACCCCTTTCAACATATTAAAACCTTATCTTCGCTTCCGATGAAAAGATACGATCTGATAGTAGTTGGTGGCGGCCCGGCAGGAATAATTGCTGCCGGCAGATGCGCCCAGTCCGGATTAAACGTTATGCTTATAGAAAAGATGAAACGCCCCGGGCGTAAACTGGGAATAACTGGTAAGGGCAGGTGTAATATTACTAATACAGCACCTGTTGATCAGTTTATTGAAAATATATATCCCGATGGCAGGTTCCTGCGTTCGTCATTTTCTGAGTTTTTTAATACTGAATTAATAGATTTTATAAATAGTATAGGAGTTAAAACCGATATTGAACGGGGAGGCAGAGTATTTCCTTCAAGCGGTAAAGCAACTGATATAGTAAATAGTCTGGAGCAATGGCTCAATAAGCTCAGTGTAAAGCTTATTACAGAAACCAGCGTAAGTAAACTGATTATTTCAGACAGTACTATCAGGGGTGTGGAGACAATTAAAACGACACCAGGAAGAGAAAGGGCCAGATATATGTCTGATAATGTTCTTATTGCAACAGGCGGATTATCATATCCTGCTACCGGTTCTACCGGCGATGGGTATAAGCTGGCAAGAGAATGTGGTCACAGGATAAAAGATACTTATCCTTCACTGGTTCCGCTGGAAACAAGATTTAAACATATCTCAAGTCTTAACGGTCTAAATCTCAGGAATGTAAGAGCTAAGGTATTTATCAATAATAAGCTCCGGGACGAAGCCTTTGGTGAAATAAACTTTATCGATAATAATATCTCCGGACCTATTATTCTGAGTCTAAGCCGTAGGCTGATAAAGGAAATTAAGCCTGTAAACAGAATATATCTATCTATTGATCTTAAGCCAGCCCTGGATGAAAAAAAGCTTAATGCCAGGCTTTTGAGGGATATTGAAAAGTATGGCAGGGAAAATATCAGGAACCTTCTGAGAAAACTATTACCCGGTCAGCTTGTAAGGATCTGTACCAATAAACTAAGCCTTAATCCTGAAAAACCTGCAGCACAACTAAGTGCTGATGAGCGGAAAAAGATAATTGAATGGTTAAAGGACTTCAGACTTGATATAACAGGATATCGGCCTTATAAGGAAGCTATTATTACATCCGGAGGAATAGATACATCACAGCTAAGCCAGAAAACATTTATGTCGACTTTGGTTAAGGGCTTATTCTTTGCCGGAGAGATACTGGACCTAGATGGCCCGACAGGGGGCTATAACCTGCAAATTGCATTTAGTACTGGCTGGAGTGCTGCTGAAGGCATACTAAAAAACCGCGACTGATAGCCGCGGTTTATAATATCTGTAAAAAAATATTGCCTGTTATTTATACATTTAAATATCTGCCAGAACATCGTTCCAAAGATGCCAGTCACTGTCAGTAAAGTCAAAAAGAGACTTAACTCTTCCTGCGCTTGAGGAAATATCCCACTCAATATCAACTAATCCATCAGACATATCCATATAAAAGGCAGCATCATAATCACCGGAGGTCAGAACATTAAATTCTATTGTGCTGAATGATTCAGTCTGTCCTGATTCAACATAGGTAAATTCAAGCGATTCAAAACCACTTGTTTCATTCATTGTATATAAACCATCCAGAACCGTTACCGATCCCCCCCCGTCATTCTTATTTATCTGCCAGTCGACCGTACTTAGATCATTGCTGACATCTGCATAGAAGTACTGGAAAGTATTTGTTGGTGACGATGAAGGAGCAGCATCAAGAGACATTGAAAAACTACTTGACCCCTTTGTTGCGGTAAGCGTTCCGACATAACTCGTTGAGTTTGCAGTAAAACTAAGACTCCATGTAAAAGTAGATGAAGTTACCTCCTGCCCTGCCTTTGTAAGTGCATTGGCTAAAGCGGCGACAGGTATTGCCAGAAGGTCATCTTCCAGCAATGTCTTCCAGATTGCCACATAGTTATATGCTACAGTATAATTAGCATAAGTATCCTCTATTATTTTTGCATCTCCCTTGACAGGCACACTATTAAAATCAGAAAAATCCATTTTCAGACTTTCAATAGGTGGAAGTGTTGGCGGGGTAGCAGATGAAGGAGGGTCATCCTTTTTCTTTTTGCAGGAACTTACTGTAAATGCCATCGATGCCACCAGGATGATAGCCAGTATTTGCGTGATTTTTAGAAAATTTCTCATGCT
>CAZWLP010000132.1:2339-4198 GCA_964634565.1 uncultured Rikenellaceae bacterium
CCAACTGTGCCTTCAGCCTTAATACGTCCGGCCTTGGTTGAATTATTCCATTCGATATATGTATCGGTATCCTGAAGATCAATAAAATAGCCCATATCATAGGTAGCATCCGGGTTGTATGTCCAGGTTATCGCATGATTAGTTTCTTCCTGGCCTTGTTTTACATAGGTATATTTAAGACTTGCATTACCGATGTCCGGGTCCTCTGACCATTCAATATCAATAACCTTTGTGGAACCTCCATCATTATACTCATATATCTCCCAGACTGCATAGCTGTGGTCGTAGCTGCATTCTCCTTCAAAATACTTCATTTTGGCAAGGGGCACAGAGGCCAGAGACAGGTTCATAACCATTGAGAACTTCTCATCATTAATCCTCTTACCTGTTAAAGTAGCGACAAACTCCTGTTCTTCGAAGGTGAAACTATATGTCCATTCCCAGGTATTATTTCCAACATACTCAGGTTCCTGCTGCAGCATATATTCGTATGATAATCTGGGCATTAGCATAGTATTGAATACCATGCTGTTCCAGAAAACCAGCTGATTAAGTGCATATGATACGTTATCAATTGAATAAGACTGAATTTTAGCATCAGCTTTTACATCTACAGATGGAAAATCGTCAAAACTCAATAGCATGGTTTCAATCGGGGGAAGATTGGGTTGTTCTCCTTTTTCCTCCTTATCGCACGAAGTATTTAGTAGCATCACTGAAAGAATCAGCATTAGTGGTAAGGTGTTCCGAATTAATTTAATCATAATAATAGATTTAATTTAATGTTTTAACGAAAAATAATAATGAAGGTTTCAGGATTAATAACGAATCACTCAATATGATATTATATATCTGAGTATGAATATTAAACTGAAATCCCAACTATATAACAATATGACTGGAAAACAGATAAAAAGGTTGTACGGGTAAATAAATTATACAGAAATAGGTATTACATAGAAGTAGATGGCAAAGAAGTGCGATATACTCCCGGCCAGTACCATAAGGTGCCATACCAGGTGTGCATATCTGAATTTGGCCTTTCTGTAAAATATTATACCAAAGGTATAACATGCTCCACCGATAAATATCCATATCAGGCCCATTAAGGGAAGAGCCCTGGTAAGTGGAACAATGGCTATTAATAGCATCCAGCCCATAAGAGCATAAATAACTATACCAATAATATCGACACCTGCCTCTACCCTGTTAGGTTTCACAATTTTTAAAATAATACCGCTTATTGCCATGGCCCATTGAAGACCGAATATAACCCAGCCAAATGCACCGTGGAGGGCTACCAGTGCAAGCGGAGTATATGTCCCGGCTATAAGGAGAAATATTGCTGCCTGGTCGATAATAAAGAACACCTGCTTCCCCCTTCCGGCAGGTAAGCCATGGGCAACCGCCGATGAAAAATACAGAAGTACCATTGTGGATCCAAATATAGCTGTTGTAACTATATGCCATGCATTTCCCTTTTGTGCTGAAGCAAATATCATTAATGCAAGCATAGCACCGGCAAGTACTGCACCGGCAAAATGAGACACAAAATTTGCTATTTCTTCCCGGGGCGTGAATCTACCTATTTTCTTTTCCATCCTTTCCTTCCGTTTTAAGGCAAAAATATATTATTTAGACTATTTCACCAATATGGTCTAAATATTTATTTTTCTCATTCTATAGTCCTTTGGAGTAATTTCCAGATATTCATCACTCTTAATATGTTCAAGGGCTTCCTCCAGCGAGAACTTAATCCTTGGTGCAATCTTTGCGTTCTCATCAGAGCCTGAGGCTCTCATGTTAGTAAGCTTTTTGCCTTTTACAGCATTTATTTCAAGATCTCCTGGCCTGGTATA
>CAZWLP010000133.1:0-1770 GCA_964634565.1 uncultured Rikenellaceae bacterium
TCATATTTCATCGTAATATATTTTGATGAGGTCAATATTTTACTGTACGGATACCGGAACCCGGACTTGGAACTTCAAAATACAAAATATAATCTCAATAGAGTTTATACTTACACATTATAATGAAAAAGATGATTTTTACAATATTATTTCTGTGGCCATATCTTAAAAATAGTCTCTCTTATTATTTTTCAATAATGCTTATCAGCAATTTTAACTATTTACACTTCGCTCTTTCTCCTTCCGCCGTAGCCCTGAGCACTTGTGTTGATGGTGGAGATCTTTAGCCATTGGTCTTTAGTCTTTAGTCTCTTTTTATCGTACATTTGCCAGAAATATATACATATGGCCCGGGGAAAGAAACCATTACTAGAAAATGTCGAAATAACAGCAATAGCCTCAGAGGGTAAAGCCCTTGGGAGGGTTGATGATAAGGTAGTATTTGTTCCAATGCTTGTTCCCGGAGATGTTGTTGATATACAGGTTACCAGGAAGAGAAAGAGCTATATGGAGGGTTATGTGGTAAAACAGCATAAATTCTCCGCGATGCGGCAGGATGCTAAATGTTCTCATTTCGGGGTCTGCGGTGGCTGTAAGTGGCAGCACCTTCCCTACGAGAAACAACTTGAATTTAAACAACAGCAGGTAAGCGATAATTTTACAAGGATCGGAAAGTTTGAGTTTCCTCCTGTAAGTCCTATTATGGGTTCGCCAGATCAGTATTACTATCGAAATAAGCTTGAATTTACTTTCTCTAATAAGAGATGGTTAAAAAAAGAGGAGATAGGCAGTGAGATTGATATTAAGCAGAGAAACGCACTTGGATTTCATATTCCGGGGTTGTTTGATAAGATTCTTGATATCGACGAGTGCTTCCTCCAATCCGATATATCAAACAGGATCAGGAACAGCATTAAGGCCTATGCACTTAATAACAATATTTCGTTTCATGATATAAGAGATCATAAGGGTCTGTTACGAACATTGATTATACGTACTTCGACGAAGGGAGAATTAATGGTAGTTCTTAATCTGTATCAGGAGGATCTGGATGCAAGAGAGGGTTTGTTAAATCATATAAAGGATTCTTTTCCGGAGATAACTTCGTTAATGTATGTTATTAATCATAAGCCTCATGATTCTATTGGTGAACTCCAGGTAAAACTTTTCTCGGGTAAGGATCACATGATTGAGGAGATGGAGGGATTAAAATTTAAAGTGGGACCGAAATCATTTTACCAGACAAATAGTAAGCAGGCATACGAACTCTACAAAGTAGCAAGAGATTTTGCAGATTTAAAAGGGGATGAAATAGTTTACGACCTGTACACAGGTACTGGTACTATAGCAAATTTTGTTGCAGGGTCTGCAAAGAAGGTAATTGGACTTGAATATGTTCCGGAGGCAATAGAGGATGCTGTAGTGAACTCTGAACTTAACGGCATCAAAAACACCTCGTTTTTCGCAGGAGATATTAAAGATATTTTAAATGAGGAGTTTTTAAATAAACATGGCAAACCTGATGTGATAATTACCGATCCTCCAAGACCTGGGATGCATGAGGCTGTTATAAGAACTATATTAATGACTGCTCCCGAAAAAATTGTTTATATAAGTTGCAATCCCGCCACCCAGGCAAGGGATATAACATTACTGGCCGAAGCCTATTCAGTGGAAGCGGTTCAGCCTGTGGATATGTTTCCACAGACACATCATGTTGAGAATGTGACTTTGTTGAGGCGAAAGGGCTAAGAGCAAAGGGCTAAGAGC
>CAZWLP010000133.1:1870-4184 GCA_964634565.1 uncultured Rikenellaceae bacterium
AAGAGCTAAGCTTACTGCTCCAGTCTTTAAGAGGGACAAGTATCGCAGAAATTAGAACTTCGCACTCCGATTTTCTTACTATTTATTAAGGAAATCAGAAAAATCTTTAACTGTAAGTAATTTCCAGACAGCCATAATGGCTCCAAGAATTTCTATACAGACAGATGCCGCAAGAATTATGGAAGCTCCCGGCCAGTGCTGAATCTTGAATAATGCCCCGATGGTAACACCAATTGATCCAAGGATAAATAATACAAGAATATGTTTGAATTTCATAGGTAGATGGTTTTTAGTTACAAGTTACAAATAAAACAGGAAACCGGAAACTCCGCAACTCGCACCCCGCTTCGCCCGCTGAAGTTTTTAACGAAGGCGGGTACCCGTACCCCGCACCCTGTACCCAATACCTAGTCTAGATACTTCTTGCTGATTTTCTCATTCGGATGTGCCTTTGCAAAGTCGAACCAGTACTGCTTAATTGTACCTTTAATATCACGCTGTAGTATTAGAATACCGATTAGGTTAGGTATTGTCATTACAGCAATGGTGATATAGGAAAGCGACCATATTAATGTAGTATCTGTGAAAGAGGCTACAAAGAATGCAAATACATAAAAGATCCTGTAGTAAATAACATATTTCTGCCCGATCAGGTAGGTAAGAGCCCTGTCGCCATAGTACGACCATGATATTGCCGTAGAGAATGCAAACAGGAGCAATCCAATCGATACAATATACTGTCCCCAGTGGCCAAAGAAACCCCTGGTAAATGCTACAGCAGTAAGTGGCGCACTGTGCATTAATGATTTGCCTTCAACAATTATTTTGTCGGATTCTGTTTTCTTAAACTGGGCGGCTATTGTTTCCTTAAGACTAGGTTTATCTGATTCATCAATCTGCATCTTTCCATCTACTATATCTATAGACCCCGAATAGTTTTCCCCGCCACTTTTAAAAACAAAGTCTTCGGCAACAGATTCTGCATGGAGCAATGTTATTCCGGGGTTGATCATTGTTCCTTCGACAATCTCAAGTGATCCGTTAAAAGGATCAAGCTTTGGCAGTGTCTTTTTCTTGCTTATATGATTGGCCAGGATTGCCTTATCTGAATCATTTGTATCGTCGTAGTCTCCAACAACAAACTGCATATCAGTTTCCTGGAACTGGTTAATATGTTTTTCGTTCCAGACACCTGAGGATAGTAGCACCAGGCCTGTAAGGGTACAGATAACTATTGTATCTATAAATGGCTCAAGTATGGCAACCATTCCTTCGGAAACCGGTTCCGGTGCCTTGGCAGCAGAGTGTGCTATTGGAGCTGAACCCTGGCCTGCTTCATTTGAAAAGAGTCCTCTGTTTACACCTCTGTTGATTGCCCATGAGAGCGATGCTCCCAGGAATCCTCCAGTTGCTGCAGTACCTGTAAATGCATCTCCGAATATTGCTCCAAGGGAAGGAAGAATCATATCGTAGTTTTTCAGGATAACAGCTAAAGCACCAATAAGATATATTAGCGCCATGGCAGGAACCAGTGTTGATGTTACGGCGGCAATCCTTTTTATTCCACCGATAATAACAAGAGCCAGGAGAATTGCGAGGATAAATCCGGTGACAATATGATTTATGCCGAATGTAGCAAAAACAGAGTTTGATATGCTGTTTATCTGTGGAAGACTTCCTGTACCGAAAGAACTCAACACTGTTGCAACGGCAAAGAAACCACCAAGGACAGCACCTGTTTTAATGATTTTTCCATTGCTCATTTTAATATTAAGCTTTTTCTTCATGTAGTACATAGGTCCTCCCGATACTGTTCCGTCTTCAAGAATATCCCTGTATTTGTGTGAGATTGTAACTTCAACAAATTTTGTACACATACCTATCATTGCGGTTACAAGCATCCAGAAAAGGGCAGCCGGTCCGCCAAGGTGTATAGCCAGAGCCACACCTGCAATATTACCTGTACCAACAGTACCTGAAAGAGCTGTTGTAAGTGCCTGAAAGTGACTGGTGTCGCCAACATCATCTTTGTGGTCATATTTTCCCTTTACAATTCTTATCGCATGTTTGAAATATCTTATCTGGGGGAAGCCCAGATAAAGAGTGAAGAAAATACCTGTGCCAAGCAGGAGGAAAACAAACCATGGATGTCCACCGATGTAAGCGTCTAATTTTACGAGAAAGTCATTAATACTCTGCATACAACTGCTATTATGTTTAAAAATAAATTTTAACAAATGTAACAAAATTGATTAAAGCAGCTATAGTATAAAATATGCTGCATAATACCTTGAGAAGAGCTAAGAGCTAAGAG
>CAZWLP010000134.1:0-4146 GCA_964634565.1 uncultured Rikenellaceae bacterium
TTGTTTGAATGGTCTGGGGAACATGGGCTTAGGTTTGCCCTCTGTACTTTTATAGTAAAGGTCAAACCTAATTCAGATTCGCAAGCTCATCTTCATGCGCTGCTTTGCAGCGCTACCCCATGCCCCCTGCTCCCTGCTCCCTGCTATTATAGTTAGTCGCCTTTTTTAATTAAGTCCAGCAACAACTCCACCGCTTCCTCCTCCGGGACATTCTTATAAACCTCGGTCTGCCCCTTGTACAGTGAAACTTTACCCGGACCGCTTCCGACGTAGCCATAATCCGCATCTGCCATCTCCCCCGGACCATTAACTATACATCCCATTATAGCGATCTTTAATCCCTTAAGATGTGATGTGGCTTTTTTAACCCTAGCAACAGCTTCTTCAAGCTTAAACTTTGTTCGTCCGCAGGTCGGACAGCTTATATAGTCATTACGTGTAATCTTTATCCTGGCAGCCTGTAAGATCCCATCCTTTATCGATTCAAGCTTCTCTGCAGATATATCACCCCTGTTTCTGATATGCAGATCATCTACCCCCTTTGGTATCATCACCTGCGACGAGTCAACGGCAGCCCTTATGGTAAGCTCTTCCTCGTCGTCAATAGCATAGCTCAGCCAGTAGGTCCTGCTATTTCCACTGTACGACATATCGGGTTCATTATCCTTAATGGTCTCACGGTATTGCTTTGAGTACTCAACAATCTTCTTTGCAACAGGTATCTCATTCTCAGGCGGCTCAGATAATGATACCCTTATTGTATCGCCTATCCCCTTAATAAGCAGGTTACCTATCCCCAGCGCCGACCTTATCCTTCCGTCCTCGCCCTCTCCGGCCTCTGTTACTCCCAGGTGCAAAGGATATTTATGTCCACCGGCCTGCATCATCGTAACAAGAATCTCCGTCGCCTCAATCATTACCTGCGAATTGGACGATTTCATCGAAAGCACCAGGTTACTGAAGTCCTCCGACTCAAAGATCCTGATAAACTCCATAGCAGATTCAGCCATGCCCAGAGGTGTATTACCATATCTGGTCATTATGCGATCCGATAGCGAACCATGATTAACACCTATCCTTACAGCTGTTTCAAATTCGTGACACCTTAAAATAAGAGGCATCAGCCTTTCGTGTATTCTATCAATCTCCTCCCTGTATTCCCTGTCAGTATATTCGAGCTTTACAAACGAAGCTCTCTTATCGACATAGTTGCCGGGATTGATCCTTACCTTATCCACAATGCCGGCGGCATATACTGCCACCTCGGAATTAAAATGTACATCAGCTATTATCGGTGTAACAAACCCGGCTTTACGAAGCTCCTTCTTTATATTTACCAGGTTATCCACCTGCTTTAATCCCTGGGTGGTAAACCGAACCATCTCACCACCGGCCTCGATTATCCTTATAGCCTGCTCCACGCTCGATCTGGTATCGAGTGTATCGGTGTTGGTCATCGACTGCAGCCGCACCGGGTTTGCTCCACCCAGCTGCAGTGTGCCTACTGTTATTTCCTGTGAGTGCCAGTTCATAGATTTACTTATTACTACCTCTCCCAGGTAGCACCATCCCTGGTGTCTTTGATAGTTATGCCGAGCTCCGTAAGCTTATCCCTTATACTATCGGCTGTCGACCAATCCTTATTTAATTTAGCAGCATGCCTTTCCACAATAAGCTGTTCAATCTCATCATCTGTAATACCACCTTCATCCTTCTGATCATCTTCCTCAACAAAACCCAGTATATCATTTACATAAAGCCCGTAGATCCTTTTCAGCCTATCAAGGTCATCCTTTGTAAGAGACCCCTTACCATCACTTATCGAATTAATTGCCTTCACCCCATCAAAGAGATGAGCAATCAGCACAGGTGTATTAAGATCATCATTTATTGCATTGGAACATTTCTCAGCCAGGCCGGCAACATCATAACTTGATATATCAGAGGGCTTAAGGCTTTCAAGGGTCTGCAGCGATTTCATCAGTCGCGACAGTCCTTTTCTGGCAGCTATAAGAGCATCATTTGAAAAATCGAGGGTGCCACGGTAGTGAGCCTGCAGGATAAAAAACCTTATCGTCATAGGCGAATAAGGCTGCTCCAGGAGCTTATTATTACCTGTAAACATATCATCCAGGGTAATAAAGTTATTCAGCGAACGAGCCATCTTCTGCCCGTTGATGGTAATCATATTATTATGCATCCAGTAGTTAACCGGCTGCTCTCCGTTGGCAGCTGTCGACTGTGCTATCTCGCACTCGTGGTGAGGAAATTTAAGATCCATGCCACCGCCGTGTATATCAAATCTCTTACCCAGGTACTTTGCGCCCATGGCAGAGCACTCCAGGTGCCAGCCGGGAAAGCCTTCTCCCCAGGGTGAGTCCCACTTCATTATATGCTTCTGTTCTGCCTTCTTCCAAAGTGCAAAATCAGAATTAAACCGCTTCTCGGTCTGACCTTTCAGGTCGCGTGTATTGCTTCTCAGGTCTTCCAGCTTACGGCCCGACAATATCCCGTAATCATGTTTCTCATCATACTTCCTTACATCAAAGTATATGGAATCGTTGGCATTATATGCATAACCCCGTATATAAATTGCCTGAATAAGTTCAATCTGTTCTTTTATATGATCTGTGGCCCTGGGCTCAATATCGGGCTTATTAACATTCAGCCTGGCCATATTCCGATGAAAGGAGTCGGTATATTTCTTTACCACAGCCATAGGGTCGATCTTCTCCTGCCTTGCCTTTTTGGCTATCCTGTCCTCACCCTCACCCTGTTCTTCATCTTCGAGATGACCAACATCAGTAATATTACGCACATAGGTAACGTCATACTTAAGCGACCTCAGATAACGTATCAGTACATCAAAGGTGATGTTTGGACGGGCATGACCCAGGTGAGAGTCGGAATATACTGTCGGCCCGCATACATATATACCCACCCTGGGAGGATTAATAGGAATAAACTGCTCCTTCTTACCTGTGAGGCTGTTATATATGTGCAAAGGGTGATTCATAGTACGGTTCTGTAATTAGAAGAACAAAAATACTAAAAAAGAAGCAGTAAGACGAAGGGAGATTGCTTGAAGATTTAAAAATTGAGATCATCCCATTACCAACAATTATCTTATAATCTGAAAATCTTATAATCTTAGAATCTTAAAATCCTATAATCCCCTCTCTCTCCCTGTAATTTTCCCAGTAAATCTTTTTCATTCTCTCATTCAGGAAGGACGAACGCACCAGCTTCTCTACCTGGTGTGACTTATCCAGCATAGATGAAATAATATTACTGAATATTTTTTCCGGTATTTCAGCCTGGTCGGAGAGGATCTTAAACTGCTCGCCTGTGCTTCCTCTTGCAAGGTCAGCAGGTAATAATCCGCCATCAAGAGCAAAATCAGTATCCTGAATATGTATGCGGCTGTTAAGCAAATCATAGGCAGGGCTTAAGCGGTAATCACCCATAGGGGTCTCTAACAGGGAGAAGTTTTTAAAATGGGCATCACCATTTGAGAAAAGATAATTAAATACCAGTATCTTCAGCAACTTTGGTGCCTCCGTCATATAAGCCGGAAAGTAAGTTTTCATCAGATGAAACATTTCAAGGTAATTCCCGGTGTACTTAAAATGAGCTCCGTGGGTCTGTGGTGTTTTGCCGGCAAGAGATGCAAAATCATCCTGGGCCAGCTTGCTGCCATCTTCCTTTACATCAAAGCGCTTTGTTATATAAGCCCGGGTACCGTTTTTAAAAAATATCAGGGCATTTTCAGCGGTTTCAATTCTGTATACCTGCCGTGCTATTTGCATCGTCAGGTGCTCATTTGCAGGCATCTGGTCAGGATATCTCCCTGCGCCGGGCGGAGGCTTTAGGATATATTCGCCACGCTCACCCTCCCTTGCCAGTCTTAGTTTATTCTTTTCGAGCAGGACAGAGAATTTTTGCTGCACCCCGGAAATAGATATCCGTCTCCTGCTCTCGTCGAATAACTCATCAGTCTCCGGATTGGAAGAGGGAGAGTCGTAGGGCAGTATATGCTTTACCTTCCTGCCTCTGAATACCCTGTTCAGGCATGACCTGCTGTAGGTATTAAAGCCCTCTGCCAGGGTACCCGGACAATATGCTATCTCTGGAAATCCCATTGCT
>CAZWLP010000135.1:0-4135 GCA_964634565.1 uncultured Rikenellaceae bacterium
CCCGAAAGACGAATAACCTCATGTAACTGGTTTCTCCTTTCGTTTATTACACCATACCTGGGCATAAAAGTTCTGATCTCTTTTCCCCTCTCCTGGATACCCTGTGGTAAAAACCGGCTAACTCTTGAAATCTCCGATTCGTTTAAATATGGGGTTATCTCCTGTGAAACAAATAGTACCTTCTTGTTATCCATCTCGCTAATAGATATGCCTTAGTTCTAACAGAATGCAAAGATAGCAAAAATTCTTTACTTAGGTAAACATATAGTAGCTAGAGAGTTTAGCATTTATAAATATATTGTTAATTAGACACCGTATCAGGCATATTAATATCTTTGCCTCGTTATTTGCACAAATATATCAGATGAAAATAATTAAAACGGTTAGCGAGCTTCAATTCTGTCTCGAACAGGAAAGCACTGGTACAGTTGGTTTTGTTCCAACAATGGGAGCTCTTCACGAGGGACATATATCTCTTATAAAAAGATCACGCCGGGAGACCGACACAAGCGTGGTAAGTATCTTTGTAAATCCAACCCAGTTTAACGACCCCGAAGATCTGAAAAAATATCCACGTGATTTACAGAAAGACATCTCCTTAATAAAAAATATAATGGGGGAGAAAGATATATTATTTACCCCCGAATATAAAGATCTGTATGGACGGGAGAAGGATTTTGAACTCGACCTTGAAGGACTTGACAGAGTGATGGAAGGCAAACACAGACCAGGTCACTTTAATGGAGTGGTAAGGGTGGTTAAGCTCCTGTTTGAAGCAGTAAGGCCAGATAAAGCCTACTTCGGACAAAAGGACTTCCAGCAACTTACCATAATAAAAAAGATGGTAGAGAAGCTTAAATTTAATACAGATATCGTAGCATGCCCGATATTAAGAGAAGCAAATGGTCTGGCAATGAGCTCACGCAATGAACATCTGCCTGCCAATATACGGGAGGAAGCAAAAATAATCCATCAAACACTCTCAAAATATAATAATGTAAGTAAGCAATCAGATATCCCCATACTGGAAAAAATGATTATTTCAGAGATTAACAACTCCGGCAACTTTGAGGTCGAGTACTTTGAAATAGTTGATAACGTGTCGCTTAAAAAGGTTTATGACTATTCATCATTAGACCCCCGGCTTCAATATTACGGCTGTATTGCTATTTTTGCAGGCAAAATAAGGTTAATCGATAATATTGAGTTTTATTTCCAGTTTCTAAAAGTTGATTAACTTTGCAGTGTAAAACAATTATATAACAATCACATGTTGATTGAAGTAGTAAAATCAAAGATTCACAAAGTCACTGTTACCGAAGCAAATCTTCAGTACGTTGGAAGCATAACCATAGATGAAGACCTGATGGATGCGGCCAATATTATTGAAAACGAAAAAGTGCAGGTTGTTAATATTAACAATGGCGAACGCCTTGAGACCTATGTTATTAAAGGAGAGAGAGGATCGGGAGACCTCTTCCTTAATGGTCCTGCTGCAAGAAAAGTTGCCGTTGGTGATATTGTTATTGTAATAGCATATGCCATGCTTGATTTCGAAGAGGCAAAAAGCTTTAAGCCTCGCCTGGTATTTCCCGACACGGCTACAAATAAACTTATCTGATCTTGAAAGAGAAGATTAAGCAGGGATTTAAAATCATTATTTTTCTGGTTCTGAGCGCAGCTCTCCTCTACCTTGCATTCAGGAAAGTCGACCTTAAACTGATAGTCGAAGACCTTAAGACTGCCCGTTACGGATGGCTTGCACTGTCTTTCACATTTTCAATACTGGCATTTATCAGCAGGGCACGCAGGTGGATCCTGATAATAAGGCCCCTGGGATATGCTCCGGGTCTGTGGAATACCTATCATGCCCTCCTTACCGGTTACCTTGTAAATTTCGGGCTGCCGAGAGTAGGCGAAATAACCCGTTGTGTGGCCCTGGGAAAAAAAGAAAAAATCCCGGCAGATAAACTTCTGGGAACGGTAATAGCGGAGAGGGCATTCGATTTTATCAGCATGATGATAATATTGGTTTTAATGCTTTTACTGCGAAGCGACCTGATGAAAAGCTTCCTGCACGATTATGTGATAGAGCCGATAAAAGAAAAGATAAGCGATATTTTTGGTTTTTCATCGCTCTCAATGGTAATTACATCTCTAGTAATAATCTTTTCAATATATGCTGTTTACCACTTCAGGAACAAGCTTTATAAGCTAAATTTTTTCAGTAAGATATCTGATTTGCTTAAAGGAATCTATAACGGATTAAAGGCCTTTCTTTCGATTGAAAACAAAGCCGAATTTATTTTTCATACCCTATTTATCTGGACTAATTATGCCCTTATGACCTGGGTAATTGTATTTATGATTCCAGCAACAGAGCACCTTACTTTTACAGATGGAATATTTCTTCTGGTAATAGGCAGCCTGGCTATGGCAGCGCCTGTACAGGGAGGTATTGGCGCATTTCACTGGATTGTCTCCAGAGGACTCCTGGTAGTATACGGAATATCGCTGGAAGACGGATTGGTTTATGCAACCTTATCACACGGGTCGCAGATGATACTGATTGCAGTACTTGGTACATATTCCTTCTTCCGGATGTTCAGGAAGAGTAAGAGCGAAGAGCGAAGAGCCAAGGGGTAAAGAGCGAAGGAAAAAGGTTGAAACTGCTTCTATTGAAGCAAATAGTTTAGAAACTAAACCTTTTCAACTCAGTTTAAACATACGGATTTGTTATATTTATTACTTTAAAAAAGTAAATGGCTAAAACAAAAAAAATCTATGTCTGTCGTAACTGCGGCGCTGACTCC
Organism: uncultured Rikenellaceae bacterium; assembly: GCA_964634565.1. GTDB lineage: Bacteria > Bacteroidota > Bacteroidia > Bacteroidales > VadinHA17 > JAUVKT01. The sequence continues at coordinate 2,814 of CAZWLP010000135.1, forward strand.
CCGAAATGGATAGGTCGTTGTCCTTCATGTGGCGAATGGAACACCTATATAGAGGAGCTTGAAGTAAAAAAAGGAACTAACGTAACAAATTTTAAAGACAGCCCGTCAAGGCCTGAGGCTATTACAGATATTACATCATCACGAAAGCACAGGGTTTCAACAGGCTACAAGGAAGTCGACAGAATTCTTGGTGGTGGCATGGTGCCGGGGTCGCTGCTATTATTCGGAGGCGAGCCGGGAGTGGGTAAATCAACGCTGGCCCTCCAGATTGCTATGAAAATGGACCAGAAAAAGATACTCTATGTTTCTGGTGAAGAAAGTGGCGAACAGATTAAGTTAAGGTCGGAAAGGCTCTCAGATGGTAATGAGCTATGTTATATTTACAGCGAAACTTCACTCGAAAATATTCTATCCCAATCCGAACAGATTAAACCCGACCTGCTTGTAATAGATAGTATACAAACAATAACTACCTCTGCTATAGAGTCATCGGCAGGCTCAATAAGCCAGGTAAGGGAGAGCGCTGCCCTGCTCCTTAAGTATGCCAAGCAGACAGGTACACCGGTGTTGCTGATAGGGCATATAACTAAAGACGGTAACCTGGCCGGACCCAAGATACTGGAGCATATCGTTGATGTTGTGCTTCAATTTGAAGGCGACAATAATTATATATACAGGATCCTGAGAGCCACAAAAAACAGGTTCGGGTCAACAAACGAAATTGGCATATTCGAAATGCAGACTACCGGGCTTCGTGAAGTGGCAAACCCGAGCGAGATGTTTATAAATCAACACTCCGAAGAACTGAGCGGGACAGCTATTGCTGCCACCATAGACGGACTGAGACCTTTTATGATCGAAACACAGTCTCTTGTAAGCACAGCCGTTTATGGCACACCCCAGAGAAGTTCAACCGGATTTGATATAAGGCGACTAAATATGTTGCTTGCAGTACTTGAGAAAAGAGCAGGCTTCAGGCTGGGAATAAAGGATGTATTTCTCAATATAGCTGGTGGACTGAAGGTTAGTGATCCTGCCATCGACCTTTCTGTTATCAGCGCAGTGCTGTCGTCCAACCTGGATATTTCAATAAGTAAAAAATACTGCTTTGCCGGAGAAACAGGTCTGAGCGGAGAAATCAGGCCTGTAAGTCATATAGACCAGAGAATAAAAGAAGCTGATAAGCTCGGATTCCAAAAGATCTTTATATCAAAATATAACCGACTTGCCGATATCGGTAAAACCAGTATCACTATTGTGGAAATTGGACGGGTAGATGAGCTGGTAAAAAAGTTGTTTGGTTAATTTGCTCCTTGCAGTCG
>CAZWLP010000136.1:0-4118 GCA_964634565.1 uncultured Rikenellaceae bacterium
CCCACCGATCCCTCCAGGCTTATCTGCAGCAACTTCTGTGCTTCCACTGCAAATTCCATGGGCAATTTATTTAATACCTCCTTCGCATACCCGTTCACAATAAGGCCAATAGCATCTTCGGTACTGATCCCTCTCTGGTTGCAGTAAAATATCTGATCTTCACCTATCTTGGATGTTGTTGCTTCATGCTCCACTATACCGGTCTGGTTATCCACTTCAATATATGGAAAAGTATGTGCTCCACATTTATCACCAAGCAGTAAAGAATCGCACTGACTGAAGTTCCTGGAATTGGATGCGTTCTTAAGGACCTTAACCAGTCCCCGGTAAGAATTCTGGCTTTTCCCTGCAGATATTCCTTTTGACACAATAATACTCTTTGTGTTTTTTCCAATATGAATCATTTTAGATCCGGTATCAGCCTGCTGGTAATTGTTTGTTACAGCCACAGAAAAGAATTCTCCGCTGGAGTTATCTCCTTTAAGAATACATGAGGGATATTTCCAGGTAATTGCAGAACCAGTCTCAACCTGGGTCCACGATATCTTCGAATTTTCTCCCTTACATATACCTCGTTTAGTTACAAAATTATAAATACCACCCTTTCCATTCTTATCGCCAGGATACCAGTTCTGTACCGTTGAATATTTTACCTCTGCATTCTTTTCTGCAACGATCTCAACAATTGCAGCATGCAGTTGATTTTTATCTCTCTGTGGGGCGGTACATCCTTCCAGGTAACTAACATAGCTATCTTCCTCAGCAATTATCAGCGTTCGCTCAAACTGGCCGGTATTTTCAGCATTAATCCTGAAATAGGTGGATAGCTCCATCGGGCATCTCACGCCCTTAGGGATGTAGCAAAATGATCCATCACTGAAAACAGCCGAGTTAAGAGCTGCAAAAAAGTTGTCAGTAGCCGGAACTACCGAGCTCATATATTTTTTTACCAGGTCGGGGTGCTCTCTTACGGCCTCGCTGAAGGAGCAGAAAATTATACCTCTGTCTGCCAGCGTATCCTGGAAGGTAGTCTTAACAGATATACTATCCATTACAGCATCAACTGCCACACCTGAGAGTCTTTTTTGCTCTTCAAGCGGGATCCCCAGTTTATTAAAAGTATCCAGTAATTCCGGATCCACCTCATCAAGGCTGCCAAGCTTTTCTTTCTGCTTTGGTGCAGCATAATACACAATATCCTGGTAATCTATTTCAGGTATATCCAGATGAGCCCAATCAGGCATCTTCATCTTCTTCCATCCCTCAAAAGCCTTCAACCGGTATTCGAGCATCCATTCAGGCTCCTCCTTCTTGGCTGATATTAAACGTATTACGCCTTCATCAAGTCCCTTTGGAATTGTATCATTTTCAATATCGGTATAAAAGCCGTATTTATAATCGCTGCTGGTTACTTCACCTATTATCTTATCCTGCTCTTTTCCCATCTAAATCATCGTTTCGGTATTCATCTCCTGTTTGATAAACAGGTAATTATATACATTTGTTTCTATTACTTAGAATTAATCTAAATAAAGCAGAACAAAAGTACAAATTTTAGGTATAACCACATAGGAAAACTGGGAGAATGAGAAAGTAGAATCCTCCCCGGCAGAATAGATTGGAATATCCATATACTTTCTCACTCAATTTTACTAATTTGGCAGTAGCATAAACACAAAATATACAGGGATGAAAACCGTACTTACCTTTTTTACCGGAATTGCATTATTTGCAGGATTAAACGCGCAGGAATTTACAGACCTGCCGACAAGCATCAGGAAAGTAACAATGTTCCCCGACCGGGCTCAGGTGTACCACCAGGGGTCTGCAGACCTTTCAGCAGGCAAGACAATATTAAAAGTTAAAGGATTATCACCCAGTCTGATACAGGGAACTATACAGGTTGAAGGCAAGGGAAACTTTATGATTATGGCTGTAAATCCGAAAGTAAATTACCTTGAAAATACGCCTGAATCAGAAGAAATAAAAGAACTCAGAAAAAGAATTGAAAAGCTAAGCGAAAGCATAGAGAACGAAAATACTGCAATTGGGGTATTAAAAGAGAAGGAAGCCTTCCTGTCTGCCAACAGGATTATCACAGGAGGCAGTAAGAGTATCAGCTCCAGCGAATTTAAGATTCTCACAGATCAGTATGTTGCCGGAATTGAATCGGTAAGGCTTGGGATCCAGAAGAGAACCCGTCTGATTAAAGATCTTCAATCAGAAAAACAGAAGCTGGAGAACCAGGTTGCAGGAAAGATTAACAGGAATAAAATGCCAAGTGCTGAAGTATTTATAACAGTTATGGCCGACAGGGCTGCCAGGGCAGATATCTCTCTTAACTATCTTGTAACCAATGCCGGCTGGTATCCATCCTATGATATCAGGGTAAGCAATCCTGATTCGCCCGTAACTATATATTATAAGGCCAATGTCTATCAGAATACAGGGGTTGACTGGGAAGATGTTAAATTAAGCTTCTCGAGTGCCAGTCCGTCAGTTTCAGGCATCATGCCTTCACTCAATCCATGGTATATTAACTTCCCGCAGCCCTTAATGATTCGCGGAATCTCTTCGGCTTCAGCACCGAAGGCAAGCAGGATGAAAGCCGAAATTGCAGAACTGGATATGATGGAAGAAACTGAAGAGATGTATATGGCGCCACCTGTTACTATCTCCACTCAGGGAACAAACTTTTCATTTGATCTTGATATAAACCAGAAGATACCATCAACAGGAGAAGCTTCGTTGATTGAGCTCCAGAGACTCGAAGCAGATGCTGTATATAAATATATAAGTATTCCCAAATTAAAGCAGGAAGCATTTCTTACAGCAGGGATAGCCGATTGGGAATCGCTTAACCTTCTCGACGGAAAAGCAAATATCTATTTCGGAAATATGTTTACCGGCGAGACCTATATCAGCAGGTCTCAACTTACAGACACATTATCAGTTTCACTTGGCAGGGACGAGAGCATTACAATAAAAAGAGAGAAGAGAACAGATTTTACCAGTACCCGAATGATTGGTGCCAACAGGGTAGACACACGCTCTTTCAAAATTACTGTAAGGAATAACCGGCAAAATAGAATAAACCTGGTAGTTAGCGACCAGGTTCCAATAAGTCAGAATAATCAGATAGAAGTTGAAGCTGATGAGATTTCCGGGGCCAGTTATAACGAAATAAATGGTGAGCTTAAGTGGATATTGGATTTAAACCCAAACGAGAGCAGGGAACTTATCCTAACCTATAGAGTAAAATATCCCAAAAACCAAAAAGTAATATTAGAATAAACCAATATTTTACCTTAGGACTGTGGCTCTGGGTTTTATGCCTTTCGTCCTTAGTCCTAAGTCCTAAGTCTGAAAAATATGAAAACACTCGGAAACATTCTCTGGCTTATCTTCGGTGGTATTTTTATCGCTATAGAATACTTTGCCGCCAGCCTTGTTTTAATGATAACTATTATTGGCATTCCCTTCGCGATACAGACACTTAAACTGGGCATACTTGCCCTGTGGCCTTTCGGACATGAATCAAGACAGGATGCCAGATCGTCGGGCTGCCTCTATGTAATTATGAATATCATCTGGATCCTTGTGGGAGGAATATGGATATCGCTGAGCCACCTTGTTTTTGGTATTCTGTGGTGTATCACGATAATTGGCATACCCTTCGGCAGACAACACTTTAAGCTTGCAGGTATTGCATTAACTCCTTTTGGGAGGGATATATATTAAAAAGGCAAAGAGCTAAGAGCAAAGGGCAAAGAGGTTTGTCATTACGAGCGAAGAGAGGAATCTGTGTTTGGGGAGCAGGGAGTAAACTTATAAACAATCTTATTGGTGAAACAATTACATAATTAATTACGTAATTAATTACATAATTAATACTCAAAAGATATGGCGAGAAGAAAGCTTGAAGACAGAAATATACGTAGCCTTTCGAAGATAGCTGGAGGAAAGAGTTATGGTATAACTTTACCAAAAGAATATGTTAAAAAGCTGGGCTGGAGAGCGAAACAGAAGCTTGAAGTCAAGTTGTATAATGACAGGATTATTATTCGGGACTGGAAAGAATAAAAAAATGAATGCTAAGCAATAATAGTATGCACATT
>CAZWLP010000137.1:0-4108 GCA_964634565.1 uncultured Rikenellaceae bacterium
AATTCATTACTGATTAGTTTAATAAATTGTATTTAGGGAGCAGCAGGATTTATGAGACTCAAAGATTTTGTATCTTTATGATTATATAACTTATATATTCCCGATATGAATAATTCAAAACTTATTATATATATTTTTATCATTACGACAATTCTTATTTCCTCATGCTCAACTACCTTATTTTTAGACCGGACCCTGCCTCCTGAAATACAGCTTGGCAGCGATGGTCAGAAAATTATTATTCAGAACTTCTTTGATTATACAAAGCCAGAGTATGTAAAAGAGAAACACTCGGAAATATACAAGGCAGGAGGTGAAGCTTTTTCTCATTCACTATCAAACTATTTAAACGAAAGCGATCTGGTATATGCTAAGATAGGCGACTCTCTTGTTATAAGCGAAGAAGGCAGATATCTGTCTGATGTACTCGATTCTTCCTATGTGAAGTACACCTGCAATTATTATAAGGCTGATATGCTGCTGGCAATTGATTCACTGAATATATATTTTGACTATGAAACCACAGGCAACCCGATTATATTTGGAGGTGAAGGAGTCACAAAGCATTTCTATCTTATATATATCCCCTATCTTTCATTATATAACTGGGATGGAAGTCTTATAGACCGAAGATCTGTTAATATGGTTCACCACTATACCAGCAGAGAATCCATAACAGCTTTTATTACCATAAAGCCGTCCTTAAAAAATGCATATGAAGAGATACTTATGCTTGGATCCGATGCAGGGATTGAATATGGGGCAAAATTCTTTAGTTCCATTGGCACATTCTCGTATAAGGTATATACCGGTAAGCCCTTTAAGGAATCCTTTAATATGATGCTTAATAATCAGTGGGCCGATGCAATAAGAAGCCTGCTGCCGCTTGCGGAATCAGGAAATTCTAATATTGCAAGGAAAGCAGCTCATAATCTGTGGGTTGCATACGATGGTTTTGGAGATAAGACTAACGCTGAAAAATGGCTTCAGAAGTCATTGCAGTATTAATTTCATTTCCGGTCCGTATTCCATACAAACCTGCTTCTCAAAGCTGACAAACTCTGTCAACTCCAGAAGTCTTGATCCGAGCATCCCTCCCGGCATAGGCAGTCCCGAAAAATTAACTATTCACAGTTTAATGCTTTACTGGATTTTTAAATCCATTTTAAACATTCCCCTTCTATAATTGTCTAACTTTAGAAACTAATTATAAAACCAAAAATATATTCGGATGATAATTGGAATTCTAAACAATCAGGGAGCCGAAAAACGAGTAGCTCTTCTCCCTGAACACATAAAATTCTTCCTGAATCTTAATTGCAAAGTGTATATAGAAAAATCTGCCGGCGAAAGTGCATTTGCCAGTGATATTATGTACCAGGAGGCGGGTGCTGAGATCAAAAGCAGCAAGGAGGTGGAAAAAGAATCCGATATTTTGCTCTTTATTGATCCGCCATCTGAGAATACGCTAAGTAAATTTAATAAAGGGAAAATATTAATTGGAACTCTTAACCCCCTGGTCAATACCGAACTGATAGGCAAATTAAACAGTAATAATATCACTTCATTCAGTATGGACCTGGTCCCAAGAACTTCCAGAGCTCAATCTATGGATGTTCTTTCGAGTATGGCTTCTGTAGCAGGTTATCGTGCTATACTGGATGCAGCTCGTTTTCTACCTAAGTTCTTCCCCATGTTTATGACGGCTGCCGGAACAATCAAGCCAGCAAAACTTCTAATACTTGGTGCCGGAGTAGCAGGACTTCAGGCTGTGGCAACTGCCAGAAAACTGGGTGCCATTGTAGAGGTATTTGATGTTCGCTCCGCAGTAAAAGAAGAAGTAATGAGTCTTGGCGGAAAATTTATTGAAGTTGAAGGAGCCACCGAAGATAAAGCTGCCGGAGGATATGCTGTTGAGCAAACTGATGACTTTAAAGAGCGTCAGGCGCAAATGATTCATGAGCACGCAATTAAGGCTGATGTTATTATCTGCACGGCCCAGATACCGGGCAGAAAAGCTCCTGTATTGATAAAAAAAGAAAGTGTTAAAGAAATGAAACCCGGATCAGTAATAATTGATCTGGCCGCATCATCAGGAGGCAACTGTGAAGTAACAAAGAATGGTGAGATATCTGATTTTAATGGTGTAGTTATTGTTGGAGAGTCGAATTATCCTTCTACAATGCCAGCTGATTCAAGTAAAATGTATGGGACCAACCTTATTAATTTTATGAAATTATTAATTAAAGAAGATGGTACGCTTAACCTGAATTTTGAAGATGATATTATAAAGGGAACCTGTCTTACTTATAATGGTGAGCTGGTTAATGAAAGAGTAAAATCAATACTAAAATTATAATTATGGAGAATATACTGGTATTTTTCTATTCAAATAAGGAAGCAATATTTATTATTGTTCTGTCTGTATTCCTTGGTATAGAGGTAATCTCTAATGTTCCATCCGTATTACACACTCCTCTTATGTCGGGAGCAAATGCGATAAGTGGAGTTATTATTATCGGAGGAATCATCCTTGTTGGTCATTCGGATCTGAAATTATCTCTTGAATTGGTTCTCGGAATTTTTGCAGTTTTATTCGGAACATTAAATGTAGCAGGTGGATTTGTTGTTACCGACAGAATGCTGGAAATGTTTAAAAAGAAAAATAAAAAATAGATGGATACAATTATTACTTCAATAGACGGAATTCAGTTTACTGTCGGATCTGCAATACTTGAATTCAGTTACCTGATATCGGCAGTATTTTTTGTGATAGGACTGAAACTCCTGAGTCACCCTGAAACAGCCAGAAAAGGAAACCTCTGGGCTGCATCAGGTATGATACTTGCCATGATAACAACACTCTTTCTTCACAAAGATCAGGCAGGCAATTCAATACCTCTATCCAACGTCATTCTAGTTGTTACATTGATTATAATAGCTTCAATAATCGGATGGATCATTGCCAGGCGGGTAAAGATGACCGCCATGCCTCAACTGGTATCATTATTTAATGCTACAGGTGGTGCTGCATCTGCACTTGTTGCTTTGCTTGAGTTTCCCAATGTTGCAGGTAAGGGTGTTCTTTTAATTACCCTCTTAGGACTATTTATTGGAAGTGTCTCATTCAGTGGGAGTATGATTGCCTATGGAAAACTGGATGGTAAAGTATCAGATATCCGAGCCTCATTTATGAAGTATGTCAATATGACACTGCTTGCAATAATAATTGCTCTGATAGTCTATATCATCTATCAGGGTAACGGTGGATCAAGTGCACCTGCATATATACTTCTGGCAATTTCACTACTATATGGTGTATTATTCGTGATGCCAATCGGTGGTGCAGATATGCCGGTTGTGATTTCTTTACTTAACTCATTTACAGGCATCGCTGCAGCCATGGCAGGTTTTATCTACAGCAATCAGGCTATGATACTTGGAGGTATTCTTGTTGGTGCTGCAGGAACTATACTGACAGTACTGATGTGCAAGGCTATGAACAGGTCCCTTCTTAATGTAATAATTGGTGCATTTGGCGGAGGTGGAGCAGCCGCCGGTGATGAAGAAGGAACAATAAAGGAAATTACACTCAGCGATGCAGGGATATTATTAAGCTACTCACAGAAAGTAGTGATAGTACCGGGTTACGGACTGGCTGTTGCCCAGGCCCAGCACGTATGCAGCGAAATGGATAAACTGCTTACTGATAAGGGTGTTGAAGTAAAATATGCGATTCACCCGGTTGCCGGCAGAATGCCCGGTCATATGAATGTTCTGCTTGCTGAAGCTGACGTGCCTTATGAGAAGCTGGTTGAGATGGATGATATTAATCCGGTTCTTCCTTCTACAGACGTGGTAATTGTTATAGGAGCAAATGATGTTGTTAACCCTGCTTCCCTCGACGATCCATCCAGTCCGATTTTCGGTATGCCAATCATTATGGCACATGAGGCAAAGAATATTATTGTGATGAAACGTGGAATGGGTAAAGGTTATGCTGGTATAGAGAACCGGCTCTTCTTTAACGATAAGACAAGGATGCTGTTCGGAAACGCAAAAGACTCAATCCAGAAACTAATAAATGAAATAAAAGAACTCTAAAGAG
>CAZWLP010000138.1:0-2168 GCA_964634565.1 uncultured Rikenellaceae bacterium
AAATCGAGTTGCTTCTTAACCAGGTCTGCTTTTACTACTTCAACCCATACCGGATCGCCCAGGGTATATTCATTACCTGATTTGCGGCCTCTTATGCAGTAATTATCCTCATCATATTCATAGAAGTCATCATCCAGCTCCCGGATATGTATCATACCCTCGCACTGATTTTCGACTATCTCCACATAGATGCCCCATTCTGTAACACCGGATATAACACCTTCGAAGGAGGTGCCCATCTTATCCTGCATAAACTCAACCTGCTTATATTTTACCGATGCACGTTCTGCTTCAACAGCCAGTCGTTCCCTTTGTGAAGATCGCTGACATAGCTTTTCGTATAATTCCTTGTCCTTGGATTTTTCACCATCAAGGTAGGCTGTCAGCAGCCTGTGTACCATCATATCGGGATATCGTCTTATGGGAGATGTAAAGTGAGTATAGTATTTAAATGACAGTCCGTAATGACCGATATTTTCTGTCGAATAAATGGCCTTGGCCATTGATCTTAGCGCCAGGGTCTCGATCATATTCTGTTCTTTCTTACCTCTTACTTCCTTAATAAGCTTATTAAGAGACAGTGTAAGTGAGCTGTCGCTGGCATCATCCAGCTTATAACCAAAGCGCTTAACAAAGTTACTGAATGTACTGATCTTGTCGGGGTTGGGCTTATCGTGTATACGGTATACAAAAGTCTTTGCTTTTTCTCCTCCGGTCTTTTTGCCGATCAGCTCGGCAACCTTTTTATTGGCAAGCAGCATAAACTCTTCTATAAGCTGGTTGGCCGTACCTGTTTCCCTGAACTTAATGCTTACAGGGTATCCTTTTTCATCGAGCTCAAACTGTACTTCGGTACGTTCAAAAGAGAAGGCGCCGGTATCAAATCGTCCGGATCTTAATTGCTGAGCCATATTATGCAGAAGCAGCAGCTCATCCTTCATCGGCCCGTCTTCGCCATCAATAATCTTTTGTGCTTCCTGATAGGAGAAGCGCTGATCGGAGTTAATTATTGTACGACCAAACCATGCGTTGAGCACCTCGGCCTTTTCGTTTATCTCAAATACGGCCGAGTAGGTAAGTTTATCCTGCCTTGGGTTGAGTGAACATACATTATTAGAAAGAGCCTCGGGCAGCATGGGTACTACGCGGTCGACCAGGTAGACTGATGTACCCCTGTTGACGGCTTCTTTTTCGAGAATGGAGTCTGGCTTTACATAGTGGCTTACGTCGGCTATATGTACTCCAACTTCCCAGATCCCATTACCCTTGTTCTTAAGAGAAAGGGCATCATCAAAGTCCTTCGCATCGGCCGGGTCGATAGTAAATGTTGGTATAGACCTGAAGTCGCGACGTCTTGCAATTTCTTCTTTACTGATTGTTTTATTAATTTTTTCGGCTGCCTTTTCAACTGCAGGATCGAAGAGGTAGGGCAGCTCAAATTCGGCAAGTATGGCATGTATCTCGGTCTCATGTTCGCCCGGCATGCCGAGCACCTGTACTATCTCGGCAACAGGGTTTTTCTGACGCCTGTCCCACTCAACAATTCTGGCAACAGCTTTTTCTCCCTGTCTGGCACCTTTAAGTTTGTCCTTTGGAATAAACAGGTCGAAGGGCATCCCTTTTGTGTCGGGTATAAGAAAGGCAAACTGAGGCATCACCTCCACTGTGCCGACAAAGGTCTCACGTGCTCTTTCCATTATCTCCATTACCTCACCTTCGGGCCTGCTTCCTTTTCTTCGTACAAGGAGTCTCACCTTAACCTTATCGCCATGAAGGGCAGTGTTAAGGTTCCTGTTAGATACGAATATGTCTTCTTCAATATCGTCGGTAATAATAAAGCCATATCCCATCCTGGTCATATCTACTGTCCCGCTAATTGTTGCCCCCTGCTGCTTCATCTTGTAGCGACCGGGCTGTGTCTCTTTCAGGAAGCCACTATTCTTCAGCTCTTTCAGCACCTCGTTTACCTGTCGTCGCAGATGAGGATCGTTTATTTGCAGCCTGGCACCTACCTGTTTGTAGTTAAGCACCTTGCCTCCATCACTTTCAAAGATTTTACGGATAAGCTTTGTGAGCTGAGGTTTAGAGAGATCATTTGAGGAGGGTGTTTTACGATGTTTCTTCTTTGTCATTCTAATTTTATTTCTACAAAGGTACGAAAAGACAAA
>CAZWLP010000138.1:2268-4104 GCA_964634565.1 uncultured Rikenellaceae bacterium
GGTTTAAACTATTGTCTCCATCAGGAGACATTTCAACTCATTTTCAACTTTTAAGACCCCCTGTGAGCTAATAAAATTCTATCTTTGGTAATATGGAGCTTAGTACTGTAATAAAGAAAAATCCCAGGATAGTTGCCCGTCGCTCGGGTGATGAATATATCCTTGTGCCGATAACAGATAATGTAGCTAATATGGAAGCTGTTTATACCATGAATGAAACGGCGGCTTTTATATGGGATAATATTGATGGTAAAAAGTCACTTGGGGAGCTTGCTGCTGCTGTGTCGGGGGAATATGATACTGATATCGCTACTGCCCTGAATGATGTTGTTGAACTGATAGTTGATCTGGAGAAACATAATATTGTTTCTAAATGAAGGCCTATACCATTGATATAGCTGAGTATAAGATTATGTTCCAGGTCAGGGGCAGTGACTTTGCTCTTAAACCTTCTTTATCGCAGCTGTCGTTTTTGTCGGACAGGCCTGACTATGATATAGCTATTAATGTAATAAGGGATAAGATAAATATTCCGCAGGTAGCCGAGGCTGTATTTACATCACCCTATGTAGAAGAGATTAACGGGGTACCCGTTAAGAGGAGCGATAAGTTCTGGACGGTATATAAGCACGGTGATTATATACTTGTATATACCACCATGCCACTATCTGACACTATTGATGAGGCAATGATTGTTATCAGGCCGGGGGAGAAGAGCTGGGATATTATTATTGATACAAAAGATAAATTTATCAATCCGATTGCCTATCCCCTGGATGGATTATTACTTTATTATATCACAGCATTAAATGGTGATATTTTTATTCATGCCTCGGGGGTGGAATATGATAAGCAGGGATTCCTGTTTACCGGTCAGTCGGGACGTGGCAAGACAACAATTGCGCGTCTGTTTGATAGGGCAGGGGCTTTCGTGATACATGATGACAGGCTGATAATAAGAAAGATAGGGGGGCGATATATGATGTATAATACTCCTGTTTATGAGATGGAAAGAAGCAATTACTGTCGCCTGGAGAGGATCTATACCCTCGATCATGGAGAAGAAAACAGATCGGCATCCCTGGGTAGTCTGGAGTCTCTTACCTCGGTAATGAAGAACTGCATCCAGCATCACTGGAACGCAGCATTGATAGGTAAACTTACTTCAGCAATAAAGGATATGACAGAGGTGGTTGATGTGAGGGCCCTTGAATTTCTTCCGGATATAAGCATAGTTGATTTTATAAGGAATGACAGTCGATAAGAGCGATAAGAAGGCATTAAAGGACCTTGCATCAGGCCTGCTGGGCGAAGGCAGGCTTGTCAGGATTAAGGCGGGAGGAAACAGCATGTATCCTGCGATAAAGGCGGACAGCATACTTCATCTCGTGGCAGTAAAAAGTCCCGATGAGATAGTTGTTGGTGATATTATAGCCTGGGGAAGGGAGGATGATATGGTTGTCCACCGTGTTATTCACAGATACATCCATGATAATAAATGCTTTTTTATTACCCGGGGCGACAGTGGCTTATCTTCAGACAGACCGGTAGCTTATGATGATATTGCGGGTAAGGTGGTTCTTGTTGAAACAGGCAAGGGTAAAAAGAAACCAGAGAGGAAGGCTTTGATAAGGGAGCGGAGGTATAGGGTAAATAGCAGGAGAGTGTGGGTGATGGCGAAATTCAGGGCATTGTTCAGAAAATTAGGCTTGGTTAGGTAGTAAGAGAGGGAGAGAAAGGGAGAATGGGGGAATAGGAGAAAAGGGGAAGGAGAGAGGGAGGGAAGAGGAGATTGGGAGAATTTTTGTATTTTTAGTTGTTCGCTGCAACAGATAT
>CAZWLP010000139.1:0-3905 GCA_964634565.1 uncultured Rikenellaceae bacterium
GAAAAAAGGGAACCCGGTCTGGATTCCCTTAGCGCTATGCTCTTAGCCCTTAGCTATTATTCAAATTCTTTGAATGTTTCTTTAATAATATTCATTGCATCACGAAGTTGTTCTTCTGTAATTGTAAGAGGAGGAGCAAACCTTATAATATGACCATGTGTTGGTTTGGCTATAAGGCCATTATTCATCATTGCCACACATACATCCCATGCTGTCTTATCACCTTTTGGTCTTATAACAACTGCGTTAAGTAATCCTTTGCCTCGTACCAGTTCAATCATATCTGAGTTAATGCTATTAAACTCATCCCTGAATATCTTACCCAGGTATTCAGCATTCTCGGCCAGCTTCTCTTCCTTTATAACCTCAAGAGCAGCAATTGCAACCTTACCGGCAACCGGATTGCCACCAAAGGTTGATCCGTGTTCACCTGGTTTTATTGTCAGCATTATTTCATCATCAGCCAGTACTGCAGATACAGGATATACTCCACCAGAAACTGCTTTCCCAAGAATCAGGATATCGGGTCTGACATCTTCATGGTCGCAGGCAAGCAACTTACCGGTTCGTGCAATACCTGTCTGCACCTCGTCGGCGATAAACAATACATTCTTCGACTTACACATCTCGTAAGCTTTTTTAATATATCCTTCGTCCGGAACAAATACACCTGCTTCGCCCTGTATAGGTTCAACAAGGAATCCGGCAACATCAGGATCTTCGAGTTCTTTTGCCAGAGCATCCAGGTCGTTATAAGGTATTGTAATAAATCCAGGAGTAAAAGGTCCGTAATCCTTTCTTGCATCAGGGTCGGTCGACATAGAAACAATAGTTATGGTTCTTCCGTGGAAATTATTTTCACATACTATTATTTTAGCCTTATTTTCTGCTACGCCTTTCTTTAAATATGCCCATTTACGGCAGAGCTTAATTGCTGTCTCATCTGCTTCGGCGCCTGTATTCATAGGCAGCACCTTATCGTAGCCAAAGTATTTTGTTATATATTCTTCGTATTCTCCAAGTACATTATTATAAAAGGCCCTCGATGTTAGAGTAAGCTTTGAAGCCTGCTCTGTCATTGCTCCAATTATTTTGGGATGACAGTGACCCTGGTTTACAGCTGAATATGCTGATAGAAAATCATAGTACTTTTTACCCTCAACATCCCATACAAATGGTCCTTCACCTCTTTCAAGTACCACAGGTAGTGGGTGGTAGTTATGAGCTCCGAATTTATCTTCTCTATTAATATAGTCTTGAGATCTCATGTAATTGATTTTAAATAATTTATATTCTTAATTAGTTGGTTACAATCATACAAAAAGGCTTTCACATTTCAAATGATTAAGGTCACTTTCTTATGTTAATCTTCAAGTAAGTCTGGTCTGAGTTTTTTTGTTCTTTCAAGAGATTGATCGAGTCTCCAATTTTCTATTTCCGGTGTATTTCCTGATAGCAGTATATCAGGGACACTCCAGTTGTTAAAGACAGCAGGTCGGGTGTAAACAGGAGGAGCCAGTAGCTTATCCTGAAATGAGTCAGATAATGCTGACTGTTCGTCGGAAATAGCTCCGGGTATTAATCTTACTATAGCATCAGTAATTATTGCTGCCGGCATTTCACCACCCGATAAGACATAATCCCCAATTGATATTTCGCGCGTAATCAGATTATCTCTTATTCTCTGATCAATACCTTTATAATGTCCGGCCAGGATAATTATATTTTCTTTTAGTGAAAGTTCATTGGCCACTTTTTGTTCAAAAAGTTCTCCATCAGGCGACGCATAGATTATCTCATCATAATCTCTTTTTATCTTTAATGCCTCAATTGCCCTGTAAATAGGCCCTATTGTTAGAACCATGCCTGCACCTCCTCCAAATGCGTAATCGTCTACACTCTTATGCTTGTCGGTAGCGTAATCCCTCAGGTTGATGATATTAATATTCACCAGTTTCTTCTCCCTTGCTCTTTTAACGATAGAGTGTTCAAGTGGACTTGACATCATCTCCGGATGGACAGTAATTATATCTATGCGCATTGGCCGTACATTTTATGCAAAAGTAATTAATTATAACAAAAGACGAACGATGACAGCCGACCGATTAAGGGCGAATAATAACTTCGTGCTTCGCACTTGCAACTTGCAACTTGTATCTTCTTTTAATACTTTAGTGCCTTATTAATAAACAGAACCAAAATGAAATCAGGAATCTTTTTATCGCTGGTATTATCCCTTTTTGTTGTTGCATCATGTACTGTTACAGAAAAGGCTGATATTGTAATAAGAAATGGAAAAGTAGTAACAATAGATAAAGATAATCCAAGGGCTGAGGCAGTGGCAATTGTAGGCGACAGGATAGTGGCAGTAGGCTCAAACCCGAAGATCGGCAAGTATATTGATAAAGAAAGCACAAAGGTGATTGATGCTGAGGGACAGCTTGTTATACCTGGATTTAATGACGCACATGCGCATTATGGCCCGGTGAATCCTGATTATATCGAACTTCGTTATATTACCGATCCGGCGATTATTACTGAAAAGGTTAAGGAGCAGGTTAAGAAAGTACAGCCAGGGGAACTTATTTTTGGCGGACACTGGGAGCATGAAATGTTTACAGACAAGCAATGGCCTACAAAAGAACTTCTCGATAAGGTGGCGCCTGATAATCCTGTAGCTCTTAGGCGAACAGATGGTCATAGTGTGCTGGTAAATAGTTACGTAATTAAAAATTCAGGTATAACAAAAGATACTCCTGATCCTTTTGGCGGAGAGATACAGAAGGATCCTGTTACAGGCGAGCCAACCGGTATCTTTAAGGAGGCAGCTCAGAGAATGCTTGACTACGGTGCTGTAAATATTGAGTTAACAGAAGAGCAAAAGGCAGAAAAAGATGAGTTGGGATATAGTCTGGCCCTTCAGAATGCAAGGGAGCTGGGTATTACCAGTATCCAGTTGCCGGGGTCGTCCGACTGGGATAAATGGATAGCCCTGCTCGATCAAGGTAAGCTGACATGCAGACTTGATATCGGTGGTATACTTACAAAGGATCAAGACAGACTGCTTGAATATAAGCTAAGACAGGAAGAATTTCCGCCAGAGGGAGATATGCTTAGATTTGGTTACCTGAAAGGATTTATTGATGGCACACTGGGATCCGGAACTGCCTTAATGTTTGAGCCATTCAGTGATGAACCTGATAAGTCCGGTCTTCCGCAGATGACGTATGAGGAGCTTGAAGCAAGGGTATTGGCTTCTGATGCTGCCGGTTTTCAGATCGGGATTCATGCTATTGGAACCAGGGCGAATAACTGGATATTAAATGCCTATGAGAAAGCAGCAGGGGTAAATGGTAAGCGCGACAGCAGACATCGCAGTGAACATGCACAGATTCTTATTGAAGAAGATATTCCACGCTTTGCCGAACTGGGTGTTATTCCCTCGATGCAACCCACTCATTGTATTACAGATAAGAGATTTGCAGAAAAAAGAATAGGACTGGAGAGAAGCCGCTTTGCCTATGCCTGGAAAACCCTTGCCGAAACAGGAGCCAGACTGGCATTTGGTACCGATTATTCAGTTGAGCCTCTTAATCCGATGGAAGGACTCTATGCATCTGTAACAAGAAAAGACAGACTTGGTGAAGAAGGAGACGGCTGGTTTCCTGAAGAAAAGATCACTATGGAAGAGGCTATAGAATATTATACTCTTGGATCAGCTTACGCGCAGTTTATGGAAGATCGAAAAGGCATGATAAAAGAAGGATACCTCGCCGATATAATAATTTGCGATAAAGATTTATTATCTGTACCAGAGGAGGAGATAATGAAAACAAAGGTTGTTATGACGATGCTGGGCGGAAATATTGTGTACGAGAAGGAATAGACTGGGTACTGGGTACTGG
>CAZWLP010000140.1:0-3880 GCA_964634565.1 uncultured Rikenellaceae bacterium
GTTCCCTCTTATTCAATGGAACCGACCCTGATGGCAGGTGATTATATTCTGGTTAGCAAAGCTGAATATGGCCCCAGGGTAATAAGTCTCAGCAAATTGTTATTCAGAAGAGAACTGGTTTACAGATGGCACAGAGGAGCAAGAAAACCAAGCCCTGATGATCTGATAGTATTTAACCAGCCTGTATACGGTTCTGAAAACGGTGACATCAGTTCAACCTTCGGACATATAATGGTTAAACGTATAACAGGATTGCCGGGAGACAGCGTAAGAATAAACCGATCCGGAATGGAGCGGGCCTTCTCTAACGTATTTCCGTTTGATACCGCTCTTCACTGGAGAGTTGATCGCTATGGACCATTATATGTTCCCCGTAAGAATGACACACTTGATCTGACTGAGATAAACCTCAGACACTATGAGTCGGTAATTCGAATTGAGAACCTGGTTAGGGCAGGAGATAGTCCTTTATCCATTGATCAGCAGATTTGCCATGTTTTTGCTCTTGACTACTATTTCGTAACAGGAGACAACTTCTATTCAAGCTCTGATTCAAGGCATTGGGGATTTGTGCCTGAAACACACATTATCGGAAAGGTCTCGAGAATTCTCTTTTCCTATGACAAGACCTCAGCCTGGCAACATAGAGTCCGCTGGAAAAGAATTCTGAATAAAGTGCAATGATATTGATTTTCGGGTGCATGTTTAAGCAAACTAATGCATTGCATGAGTATCTTCTTAAGATTCTGTCGTTCATGCCAATAATGTGTTGTTTATGCTAATTTGATGCCATTCATGACAATTTCATGTCGTTCATTCCTCCGGGGCTTGACAATCCTTGATTTGTATTTAATTTTGATCAGATACTGTTTGAATTGCATTAATTAAGGAATTGAAAGAAATGTTTAAAATACATAATAATAACAACCGGTTGGATGCGCCGGGCAGGGGCATGTCAAGTCCTGTCAAGTAAAAACTAAATAATGGAGTCGATTATGAAGAAAATCATTAAAATTTCGTTTGCAGCTTTTGCCTTTTTGCTGTTCTTCCTGAACGTCAGTTTGAACTTAGAAGGCAACAAGGTGAAAGGAATAGAGGTTTCAATGCAAACCAAGGTTGCAGCAGCCTTTTGGTGTTGGTATGATGAAGATCGTGCAATTAAATGCTATCCCACTAATTCAGGTATTTATTGTGGGTCATCTCCAACTATGGGTGGATGTTTAGACTACCAGGCAGATTAATTAATTTTGTTAAATTTAGTAAAGAATCTGTTATGAGTTTGTACTGTGCAGTCAAGTAATATTTTTACCACAGTACAGCCTTATTAATTTAACTTGAGTCATATGAAAAAGCTTATTCTGCTATTCAATTTATCAATAATCATTCTATTCTTAATTTCAGGATGCAGGAATGACAGCACTTCATTTAATAATACTTACACTTTAGTGCCTTCGGAGACTGATACTATCAACATCAGACTAGAAGAGAATTCTTGCAATTTTTCGTACTATATTCAATATTTCAAATCAGGTAACACAGATTACCTGGCGGCTCTGAATTATTTGAATAACTCAATAGAGTTCTATGATATTAAAGCAAACAAATTGTTTAAAACATTATTTATACCACGTGAAGGCAATAATACGTTTCTTGACCTAAGAAGCTTCATCTGCGAAAAATTTGATTCTATTTTGCTTTTTAGCATGATGCCCCCGAGAATTGGAATTATGGACACAAGCGGACGCTTGCTTAGGACAATACCACATGATATAAAGATTGGTTCTTTACAAGACGGTGAAAGACCACTTCGCTTAGGTGACAATGTTTTTTTGCCTCAATTGCATCCTGCACGTGAATCTAATGGTGTATTAACTTCGACAGGACAAAAGAACAGTTTCATAAATCTTACTGTTGATCTTATTTCAGGGGCAGGTAGTTCTACGCCTCTGACTTATCCTGCAGAGCTTATTGGTCAAGATGTATCTATTATGAGGGTAGAAAGAGTACTGGGTTATAAAAATGTTTTTGTATATCATTTTGGCCTGATAAATATCTTATTCCTTACATATGATCATAGGACATTTGCAAGGGTCCCGCTTGAAACAAACTATAATTTGAAGTTATTTGATGATTTTAATCCTGCTTCTTCTGTAAGCAATTACCTTAATGATAAGTTGCTCCGTGATGAGGTCAAGTGTTTATACTATGATGAATTCAGAGAGTGTTATTACATTACAATCAGAAAACGGGAGGATGATCGTATCAACAATTCATCAATTACTACCAAGTTCCAGTATCCTGAATGTTTCATATTGGTTCTCGATAAAAATCTTAAGCATATCGGAGAAGTCCATTTCCCGAAGGACAAGTATTCATTCCGAATGTGCTTTGTTACAGAGAAAGGTCTTTATATCTCAGAGGATCATATTAACAATCCCGGATTCAGCGAGGATTTTATGAGGTTCAGATTATTCATACTTAAGAGAAACAGAGATAACAACTAATATTTTGAAGTATGAGAAAAATACTTTTATCAGCTTTTATAATGTATTTAATTTCAGGTTGTAACACATCTAATGAAACCAAAATCCTGAGCTCATATCTGCATTCCTTCGGAGTTGAACTGAATCACTACAAGGTAGTTGCATTTGTTCCGTCAGATGGTTGTTCCGCTTGCATAACTCCAACGCTTGATTACATAAAAAATGGCAACGATTGTTTTTTAGTGGTTATTTCATCAATTTCCGAAAAAACGATTAATCATATAGTACAATCAAATCGAATTGATACGTTGCATGTTATTAAGGATTCTCATGATCTTGCTGCTGAAATGGGATTTGTGCCGATTATAGCTCCTCGTTATTATTTTATTAAAAGAGGCCGTATTGTCAAATCCATCGATTTATCAGAGATAAATGATAAGGTAAGTATTCTTGGAGAGGTTGACAAATACCTGGCAAATTGAAGAGTATTTTCATAAGGACGCTTCCATTTATTGTTATAGTCGGAGTGATAATCACATTACGGCTGTTCATTTTTGATATTTACAAAGTGCCCTCCGGCTCGATGAACCCAACTTTATTAGCGGGAGATTTCGTAATTACAAGCAAGGTGAATTATGGCCCGAGAATTTTTAATATTAAGAAACTTGCATTCTCTGGTGAGTTGAAATTACGTAGACTAAATGGGTTGTCAGAAGTAAAGAAAAATGACGTAATTGTCTTTAATTATCCGCAATACGAGTATCTGGCAGATTCAGTTGATTTTATTTATGGGACAATTTTAATTAAACGTTGTTTGGGAATTGCCGGTGATTCAATCATAATAAGGAAAGATTGCTCCACAATAACAAAGTCATTTATTGAATATTATGACCTCTTCCCTAAGGATACAACTTTGCATTGGAATCTTGATTATTATGGCCCCCTGTATGTGCCACACAAGGGTGATACCTTACTATTGCAAAAAGAGAACATAGCACATTATCATGACGTGCTGTTATATGAGAATATTGGAATACAGATAGAAAATGATTCGGCCTTTTTAAAAGGTATCTACTATTCAATGCACTGTTTCAAAAACAACTACTACTTTCTGCTTGGTGATAACTTTTATCAAAGCAAAGATTCACGTTTCTGGGGCTTTCTTCCGGAAATACACATTATTGGGAAAGCTGTTATGGTGCTATTTTCTCTTGATCCTGACAGGCCATGGTATAAAAAGTTCCGGTGGCACCGGTTTCTGAAACGAATTGAATAAAGGGGAACGATCGGGTAATTAGCTGCTCTGTTGAAGGCAGTATCCAATTGTCTTCAGGCGCAACGATATATTGTTATACATTTCAAAGATCACGACAATACTGTCGGATCTGCTGATAGTT
>CAZWLP010000141.1:0-3877 GCA_964634565.1 uncultured Rikenellaceae bacterium
GTCAACAGGCGAAGCTATAAAAGATGTTACAATAAAGATCTCTGATCCTGATCCTGAAACTGGCGAAGGAGAAGTATGGGTAAAAGGACCCAATATCATGAAGGGATATTATAAAGAACCAGGTCTTACTTCAGAGGTTATTACCGATGACGGCTGGTTTAAAACAGGTGATCTTGGTATGCTTGATAAGAGAAATTTCCTCTCGATACGAGGTCGTTCCAAAAATGTAATAATCGGAGCCAGTGGCGAAAATATTTACCCCGAAGAGATAGAATCATTAATCAATAATTTTAAACACGTTGCTGAATCGCTGGTTATACAACAGAAAGGCAAACTGGTAGCTCTTGTGCATATTAACAGGGAAGAACTTGAACAGAAATATCATTACCAGAAGGAAGAAATGACTAAGAAAATTGAAGAAAAAATTGATGAGATTCTTAAAGAACTTCACCACCAGGTGAATACCAAAATTAATAAGTTCTCAAGAATACAAAAGGTAGTGCTTCAACCCGTTCCGTTTCAAAAGACAGCAACCCTGAAGATTAAAAGGTACTTATATCATTAAGTCGCCCTCGAAGCATATAACCTCTGTCGTGCTTTCTCAGTAATCTAAGACTTTTTAGATTCGGGTTTTGGTTTTGCCAGGTTCCGAAGACCATACAAGATTTTTCTACAAAGTCGCAATTATGATGATTTGCACGTCGTATGGAAATTATAACTAACTTTGCCGCTCATTAGCAGATTATATTAATCAGGTGGAAAGGTAAAAATGGAACATGATTTATTAACACTTCAGGGCATTCTGAATTACTCTGTAGAGAAATTTACAGAAAGAGAAGCATTTTCATTTCTGGATGAAAAACCACTTACTTACGGTGATGTAGGTAAGGCCGCAGATTCGTTAAGGTTCTTTCTCGAAGAGATAGGTATTAAACAGGGCGATAAGGTTGCTGTTTTTAGCTCAAATATGCCAAACTGGTCGGTTTCCTACTTTGCAATTGCTTCGATGGGCGCCGTTGTAGTCCCGGTATTGCCGGACTTCACTCCCGAGGAAATAAATAATATACTCGAGCACTCTGAGACATCCGCAATTTTTGTATCGGAAGGATTATTCCCGAAACTTAAGGGTATCTGCGATAATATACCTGTTATTAATATCGAAAATTTCTCTGTCTTTCCAGGACCGGGCGATAAGACTGTTTTTAACCCTGAAAAGAAGTCAACCAGATCTTATTCTGTTGACCCGGAAGACCTTGCAGCAATAATTTATACCTCGGGCACAACCGGTAAATCAAAGGGGGTAATGCTTCTTAACAGAAATATTGCATCCAATGTATACCAGAGTAAGGATATGCAGCTTATTGAAGAAAATGACAGGTTTATCTCATTGCTTCCCCTCTCCCATACATTTGAAAATACAGTCGGCATGCTTGTTCCCTTTATGAGCGGAGCAAAGGTTACCTATCTAAGGAAGCCGCCAACAGCACCTGTATTACTACCTGCACTTAAGAAGGTACGGCCAACTATTATGGTTTCTGTTCCGTTGATAATTGAAAAAATATATTACAGCAAAATCAAGCCCTCTCTTACAGGAAATAAATTTATGGCTACACTGTATAAGTTTCCCCCGGCCAGAAAGGTGCTTCATAAGATAGCCGGCAAGAAACTTTACGAGACTTTTGGTGGTGAGCTTAAGTTTTTCGGTATTGGTGGTGCTAAACTAAATCGTGATGTGGAGCGTTTTCTTCTTGAAGGCGGATTTCCATATGCCATTGGCTACGGACTTACAGAAACATCTCCTGTGCTTGCAGGAATGGTGCCAAAAAACAAGTATAAACTACAATCTACAGGTACTGCCGTTATAGACGTTACTTTAAAAATTTCCAATCCTGATCCTGCAAGCGGAGAAGGTGAGGTCTGGGCTAAGGGTCCTAATATTATGAAGGGTTATTATAAAGAACCCGGGCTTACGGCTGAGGTTATTACCGAAGACGGCTGGTTCAGAACAGGAGACCTGGGCGTCTTCGACAAAAACAACTTCCTTTCCATCAGGGGTCGTTCTAAAAATGTTATACTCGGGGCAAGTGGTGAAAATATTTACCCGGAAGAAATTGAATCGGTAATCAATAACTTTAAGCATGTTGCCGAATCGCTTGTTATACACCAGAAAGGTAAATTAGTTGCGCTGGTTCATATAAATATGGAAGAACTTGAGGCCATGTACAAAGATATGATAGACATAAAAGAAGATATGACCAGAAAAATAGAAGAGATCCTGGCCGAGCTTCACCAGCAGGTTAATTTAAAAATAAATAAATTCTCAAGACTGCATAAAGTCGTACTTCAACCCTCACCCTTCCAGAAAACAGCCACACTGAAAATAAAACGCTATCTGTATTATTAGCAAAGGGGTAAGGACTAAGAGGTAAGGGAAGGACAAAGGATTAAACAAACTCATTCAAACTCACTCTCAACTCATTCAAACTCTTTCCCTCTCACTTCTCATCTCTCCTCTACCATTGCTCCAATATCTGTATCCTGTCGCTGATAGGTGGATGTGTTGCAAACATTGATGAAAATGAAGCCCTTTTCTTTTCTCCCGGATTTTCGATAAACATCTGTGCAACATCCTGTCTTGTAACAGCTTCTATCCTGGCATCTTCAGACACCCGTCTTAAGGCGGAAGCCAGGGCTCCCGGCTTTCTGGTCAGCTCTGCAGCACCGGCGTCTGCCATATATTCTCTTTTTCTCGACAAGGCGAAACGAAAGAGGCTGGATAAGAACCATCCTACTGCTGCAAGCAGCATAATTATTACTATAGCTGCTCCGTTTTTATTATTTCTTCTTCCCCCGCCATAAATAAAGGTTCTCAGCAGGGCCTGTGTAACAAAGGCAAATATTCCCACAAACACTATTGAAACAATCAAAAGCCTGACGTCCCTGTTGCGGATATGTGTAAGTTCGTGAGCTATTACTCCCTCAAGCTCATCATCGTTTAACTTATTTATTATACCCCTTGAAAGAGAGATGGTATATGTTTTATTGTTTATCCCGCTGGCAAAGGCATTAAGACTATCGTCTTCTATTATATTTACCCTGGGCATGGTCATACCTGCCGTAATAGCAAGATTCTCAACCAGGTTATAGACTCTTTTATTTTCTTTTCTCTCAAGAGGCCTTGAGCCGGTTGCCTTATTTATCATAGAGCTATGTGAAAACCATGCTATAATAAACCATATACCGACAAATAATGCCACAAAAGGGATGGTCTGTAAAGAGCTCTGAACAGGATCCATAATTACATCCTCTTCCTGGAAATAATCAAACAGAAAATAAAACACAAATACAAGTGCAATAAAAACAAGGGGAAACATTACCAGCAATATTATAGAGCGGGTATTGTTTCTCCAGATCTGTCTCTGAAGTCCTAAATATTTCATTATATCTCCTTATTCAAAACTTACCTTTGGGGGCTCCTCCATTGTTACACGGCTATCACCAAGATCAAACATAGGCTCCTTTTTAAAGCCGAACATCCCGGCAACAATATTTGATGGGAAAGACTCAACCGATACATTTAATTCCCTGGTAGCTGAATTAAAGAATCTTCTTGCTGCTGCCAGTTTATTCTCAACATCTGATATCTCTTCCTGGAGATTTAAAAAATTCTGATTTGCTTTCAGGTCTGGATATGCCTCCACGGCCACCTGTATTCCCCCAAGAGCACTTGAAAGCTGTGATTCTGCCGCGATCTTTTCGTTTATCGAGCCAGCACTCATAGCCCTTGCCCTTGCGTTAGTAACCTCAGTAAGAAGTTCTCTTTCGTGCTTCATATATCCCTTTACTGTCTCAACAAGGGTTGGAATAAGGTCGTGTC
>CAZWLP010000142.1:0-3845 GCA_964634565.1 uncultured Rikenellaceae bacterium
AAATATCTGATATGTCAGACAATGAGAAGATCATAAAGATCAATATTGAGGAGGAGATGAAGTCGGCATATATCGACTATTCAATGTCGGTAATTGTATCGCGTGCACTTCCTGATGTAAGGGATGGATTAAAGCCAGTTCACAGGCGTGTACTGTACGGAATGTCAGAGCTGGGTGTAAAATCGAACAGTTCATATAAAAAATCTGCCAGGATAGTGGGGGAGGTGCTTGGTAAGTACCATCCGCATGGCGATTCTTCGGTATACGAAGCAATGGTCAGGATGGCACAGTCATGGTCGTTAAGGTATCCACTGGTAGACGGACAGGGTAACTTTGGTTCAGTTGACGGTGATAGTCCGGCTGCAATGAGATATACAGAGGCAAGACTCAGAAAAATTGCTGAAGAGACTCTTTCTGATTTAGATAAGGATACAGTCGATTTTCAGCTTAATTTCGACGATTCTCTTGAAGAACCCACAGTTTTCCCAACACGCATACCTACACTCCTTTTAAACGGAGCCTCCGGTATAGCAGTTGGAATGGCTACAAATATGCCGCCACACAACCTGGGCGAGGTAATTGATGCTACAATTGCCTATATAGAAGATAATGATATCATGGTTGAGGGACTTATGGAACATATAAAGGGTCCGGATTTTCCAACAGGTGGTATTATTTATGGCGAGCAGGGGATTAAGGATGCGTTTGAGACCGGAAGGGGAAGAGTTGTGGTGAGAGCCCGTACGGATATTGAGTTAACCGATAGTGGCCGGGAGAGAATCATCGTTTCGGAAATACCCTATATGGTAAATAAGGCCGAGATGATCAGGAAGATAGCAGATCTAATCAATGAAAAGAAGATAGAGGGAATTTCGTATATAAATGATGAATCTGACAGGAACGGTATGAGGATAGTTATAATCCTGAAGAAGGATGCTACCGCAAATGTCGTTCTTAATACGCTTTTCAAGTATAGTCAGCTTCAAACATCGTTCAGCGTTAATAATATTGCACTTGTTGCCGGTCGTCCACGCACCCTGGCTCTTAAGGATCTTATAAGGTATTTTGTTGATCACAGGCACGATGTTGTTCTTCGGCGTACGCGTTATGAACTTGATCAGGCTGAAAAAAGGGCTCATATTCTTGAGGGGCTTATAATTGCCAGTGATAATATAGATGAAGTAATCCAGATTATCAGGTCTTCAAAAACACCTGAAGAAGCACGTGAACGGCTGATAGAAAGATTCGAGCTGTCTGATCTTCAATCAAGGGCTATTGTGGAGATGCGTCTGCGCCAGTTAACCGGACTGGAGCAGGATAAGCTAAGAGCTGAATTTGAAGAGATTATGAAACAGATCATATATTTTAAAGAGATTCTTGAAAGTATTGATCTGCAAATGAAGATAATTAAGGATGAACTTATTGAAGTC
This sequence comes from uncultured Rikenellaceae bacterium, assembly GCA_964634565.1. Lineage (GTDB taxonomy): Bacteria > Bacteroidota > Bacteroidia > Bacteroidales > VadinHA17 > JAUVKT01. The sequence continues at coordinate 1,431 of CAZWLP010000142.1, forward strand.
AGGGAAAAATATTCTGACGACCGCAGGACAGAGATAGTACCAAATGCAGAGGAATTTAATCCCGAAGATTTTTATGCCGATGAGGAGATGGTAATTACTATCTCACATATGGGTTATATAAAAAGGACTCCTCTTACAGATTTCAGGGTTCAGAACAGGGGAGGTATCGGTGCAAAGGGAAGTACTACACGTGAAGAAGATTTTATTTCACATCTCTACATTGCAACTATGCATAATACAATGCTCTTTTTTACAAGAAAGGGTAAATGCTTCTGGCTTAAGGTATACCAGATACCTGAAGGCACTCGTACCTCGAAGGGACGGGCAATGCAGAATATGATTAACCTGGAGCCCGACGATTCTGTAATGGCTTATATAAATGTCAAGAACCTGAACGACGAAGATTATATTAATAATAATTATATTGTACTGTGTACTACTAATGGTATTATTAAGAAAACTTCGCTGGAAGCATATTCACGTCCGAGACAAAACGGTGTAAATGCAATTACCGTCAGAGATGGGGATGAGCTGCTGGAGGCAAGACTTACAGATGGTAAGCATCATATTATGTTAGCGGTCGAATCCGGCAGGGCTATCAGATTTCCAGAAGAAAAAGTCAGGCCCATGGGCAGAACAGCCTCAGGAGTGAGAGGTATTACCCTTCGTGATGAAAATGACAGGGTTGTGGGCATGGTTACTATTGATATTGAACACAGCGATGAAAATGTACTTGTTGTATCTGAAAAAGGATATGGCAAACGCTCACAAACTGATGATTACAGAATTACCAACAGGGGAGGTAAAGGAGTAAAAACTATTAACGTTACCGAAAAAACAGGCAAGCTGGTAGCTCTTAAGGCAGTAACAGATAATTTTGACCTGATGATTATTACCGAGGTAGGGACAGTGCTCAGATTACCGGTCGCATCATTAAGAGTAATGGGAAGAGCCACTCAGGGTGTACGTCTTATTAATTTACGAGAAAATGATTCTATTGCTGCTGTAGCGCAAGTTGAACTAAATGAAGAGGATACAGAGGAATTAGATCAAAATGACAATAGTGTTGTGGAACAGTGATAGTAAATTGGCAAAGTATTTGAAGAATATTCTGTAATATATTAAATTTGAAACGAACTTTTACAAACAAATTATAAACTTGAATTATGAAAAGATTTTTTCTTTCTCTATTAATCTCAGTCTTTGTTATTAGTGGATTTGCTCAAAAGGGCAAGGTAAACTCTGCTCTTAGTATGATTGAAGCTAATAATCTTTCTAAAGCAAAAGAAGCGGTTGATGCTGCGCTCGTGCATGAGAAGACAGTTGATTTTCCGAAAACATACTATGTTAAGGGCAGGCTGGCTCAGGCAAGTTATGAAGCAAAAGATGAGAAGCTAGATTTATATACTGATCCTTTGATGGTTGCTTACGAAAGCTATCTGAAGGCAATGGAACTTGACGAAAAGGATCAGATGAGTAAATTGATCATTATCCAGTACCCTTTATTATCCAACGATTTTCTGGATTGGGCAATTAATGAATTCGAGGCTGAAAACTATGAAAAGTCGCTGATTGCTTTTGAAACTTTGCTTGAAATTCAGGCCAGTGATATTTATGTAGGTTCGGTTGATACAGCAGTGGTATTTAATGCCGGTCTTACAGCATTTAATGCAAAAGAATACGAAAAGGCAATTAAGTATTACGATAAGTGTATTGAGATGGAATATGAAGCCGGAACTCCATACATTCGTAAATACTTGGCTTATAGTGAGATGAATGATCTGGAGAATTCTGAAAAGACTCTTGTTGAGGCTTTTCAAAAGTTTCCTGAGGACGACCAGGTTTTACTTCAACTTATTGATTTTTATCTTGTTAACGAGATGGATAAAGAAGCTTTTGAGTATATTACAAAAGCTAAGGAAAAAGACAAAGCCAATTTCTCATTATTCTGGGCTGAGGGCGTTTTGTATATGAAGCAGAATAAATACGACGAGGCTATTTCGGCTTTGGAGAAATCAATTGAGATTAAGCCTGATCTTTTTGATACTCAGTTTAATATGGGAGTATGCTACTATAATAAGGCATCTTCAATGTTTGATGCGGCAAATGATATTATGGACAATGCAGAATACAATAAAGCAGTAGAGGCGGCGATGGTTGTTTTTGGTAAAGCACTTCCTTATATGGAAAAAGCCAGGGATCTCAGACCAGACGATATTTCAACATTAACAAGCTTAAGAGAACTTTACTATCGTCTTAAGATGACAGATAAGTTCGATGAAGTAAAAGCCAGGATAGCTGAGCTGGAAGGCTAATAATAGCTATAAGATAATATATACGGGATTCTTAAACGGATCCCGTTTTTTATTTTCCTTAATTATAAACCTGAATACAAATTTTACAGATAGGCGATAT
>CAZWLP010000143.1:0-3831 GCA_964634565.1 uncultured Rikenellaceae bacterium
CGATAGTAAGGGAAGTGACGGGGATGTAATAATGACATATAATGTTTTCTTTATGCCTACCTATTTCCTGATTGATCCGGAAGGTATTATTATTGACACATGGCAGGGAACCGGCCAGCTGGATAAGAGACTGGAAGAAATATTTCACATATTATAGTGTACATTATCTGTAATTACTGCCTGGGATAAATTAGTTCTGAGATTTGGGTATATACGAGGAAAAATGCTACGTCAGAGTGTCAATAAATTAGACAGTTAGTTTTATTCAATTAAAACAATATCTTGATATATAACTCTTTAATCAATTGGCACAGTTATTGGCAAAGGAGGATAAAATAAATTTACCATGCTGAGACATAATTTCCTTATTCTTATCCGTAGCTTCAAAAGAGATAGAGCATCATTTTTAATTAATGTGATTGGATTATCGACAGGGCTGGCCTGTGTTTTATTAATATACTTGTGGGTGAACGATGAGTTAATGACGGATAAGTTTCATCAGAATGATGAATTTCTTTACCAGGTTCTTACTACTCATCCCAATGAAGATGGAATCGATACATGGCGAGAGGGGCCTATTCCTCTTGCACCTGCACTTATCAAAGAAATACCCGAAATTGAATATGCAGTAAATGCCTCACCCGTAAAAGCGGATTTTATACTCTCTAATGAGGAGCATAATTTAGATGCATCCGGAATTTACGCTGATGAAAATTTCTTTAGAATTTTTTCATATGAATTTCTGCAGGGTAATCCAGGCAAAGCACTTAAGGACAAGAATTCGGTCGTTATTACTGAAAAAATGGCCCTGAATCTTTTTAATACAACCGATAATTTACTTGGAAAGATGATCAGCTGGCAGAGAGGGGATGCAAAAAGAGATATAGTTATTACTGGCATACTAAAAGATATTCCTTCAAACTTGTCAGAACAGTTTGATTTTGCTGTTTCATTCGAGGTTTTTAAGGAAATTGCTGGTCCGTCGGCAAACTGGGGGAACCATCAGTCCAGAATTTATTTGCAGTTAAAAGCGGAAGCAGATATTCCTGCCTTAAGTGATAAAATTGTTGACTTTATAAAAACCAGGGATGAAAACTCAAATGTAACACTTATGCTTCAGAAGTATTCCGACGGCTATCTGTATAATCGATTCGAAGATGGGAAACAGGCTGGAGGAAAAATTGAATATGTGAGATTATTTTCCATAATCGCCATTTTTATCCTGATAATTGCCTGTATCAACTTTATGAATATGTCGACTGCAAAATCTTTCAGGAAAATCAAGGAAGTAGGTATAAAAAAAGCGGTAGGTGCAAAACGAGGATCACTGATACTACAATATCTGGGCGAATCATTAATAATAACCTTTTTAGCATTTCTTTTTGCTCTGGTAATTGTTGAGCTTTTTCTCCCTCAATTCAATATAATTACGGGAAAACAACTTTCTTTGATTCTCAACGGAAGATTGATAATAACAGGTCTTATAATTATGTTATTTACCGGACTGATTTCAGGAGCTTATCCGGCGTTGTACCTCTCAGGCTTCAGGCCTGCCGTCGTTTTAAAAGGCAAAATAGCTAATTCTTCTGCTGAATTAATAATAAGGAAAGGACTCGTTGTTTTCCAGTTTGCCTTATCCATTCTGCTTATTGTGTCAGTTTTGGTAGTTTACAGGCAGGTTGAACTGATAAAAACAATGAACCCAGGATTCGACCGGGATAATATAATTCAGTTTAATATAAAAGGAAAACTGTCAGAAAACCCGGAGCCATTTATTTCAGAGCTTCAGGAGTATCCGGAAATAAAGTTTGCTTCAACCATGTGGGGAAGTATTGTGGGAAAGACGGGAATAACACAGGGATTATTTGACTGGGAGGGTAAAGATCCGGATGCGGATATTGCTTTTTCACACCTTGGAGTAGGATCCGATATGCTTGATTTACTTGGACTGGAAATGATATCAGGAAGAACCTTCTCAGGAGATTATGGCAACGAAAATAATAAAATCATTATTAACGAAGCGGGCATTGATGTGATGGGACTGAAAGATCCGGTAGGTAAAATTTTTAATTTATGGGGAACGAATTATGAAATAATTGGCATCGTTAAAAACTTTAATTTCAGATCAATTCATGAAGGTATAAAACCGTTCTTTTTCAGATATAGTCCCGCAGAAAATGCAGAAAAGATCCTGGTAAAGATTAACCCGGGGAGTGAAAGGGAAACAATCGATTACATCGGTAAACTTTATAAATCATTTAACCCCGGGCACCTTTTTAATTATTCATTTTTAAGTGATGAATATCAGAAACAATACCTGGCCGAACAACGCATTTCGATTTTATCAAAATACTTCGCAGGCCTGGCGATACTTATTTCCTGCCTGGGCTTATTTGCTATGTCTGTCTTTACTGCTGAGCGACGAACAAAGGAAATAGGAATTCATAAAGTAATGGGGGCCCGTTCTATAGAAATAGTTAAACTTCTGTTTAGTGAATTTACCAGAGTAGTAAGCATTGCAATAGTTATAGCACTTCCACTTTCCTTCCTGCTTACACATAGCTGGCTGGAAAACTTTGCTTTCAAAACCACTTTAAGCTGGTGGATATTTGCACTTGCTGCTTTATTAACATTCGGAATAACTTTTATGACTGTAAGCCTGCAGAGCTGGCTGGCAGCGAATAGAAATCCTGTCGAGGCCCTGATATATGAATAAGAGCTTCACTATAAACAACTTAACAGAATTAGACATAAGGTAATAATAGCTTGTCGATATTAATTAACTCTCTCTCAGTTATTATTTATTATTAGTTCATCATATTCCAGTTCGAAGCGTAGTTTGTGCTTTGACTCTTCCTGGGCAAGAGACTTAAATAATGATTTCAGCAATTGGTCAGAAACCATTGTCGATAAATCGTTATAAAGCTTGAATGCTGCTTTTTCCTTCTTCATAGCAAGTATAAGTGCTTCCTGATAACTCATACCTTCATGTGGTTCTATATCGACCAGGTAATCGCCTACTTTAATGTCGCGAATTTGTTTTGGAGTAAATTTAAACTGGCCACTGCTCTGAATATTTTCCAGACGCTTCTTATGCCCTCGTTCCTCGTTAGCGAAGCTAAGGAAGATTTTTTCCATTTCAGGGTTGCGGGCTGTATCACCAAGGCTGGTGTACAGATCAATACTTTCCTGTTCGCGCATTATAGCGAACTTAAGAATGTCATTTGATGTTTCAAATTCCTGTATCATGGTATATTGATTTTTTTATTAAGATTATTTTTCTCTTAGCATTTTATCTATTCCTCTGGCAGCTCTGTGTCCATCTGCTATTGCACTGATGGCGTCGGCCGTTTTATTTACCGAATCACCTCCTGCAAACAATTTATCGATACTTGTCTGCATATTCTCATTTGTAACAATGCGTCCGCGTTCTGTCTTCAGTTTCTGAATCCATTCAGCGCCCATAAAATCGTAGTATGCTTCCTGACCTATGGCACCAATAACATTTGTTAATTCAAGTATTGTCTCGCTGCCTTCAATAGGAACAGGTCTCGGGCGACCTCCCCTGGGATCATCTACCATCTCGGCTTCCAGGTATTCTATAGCTTTTACCTTACCGCTATCATCCCTTATTATACGAGTTGGTATTGCCTGTGGTACAATATTAATTCCTTCCTGTTCGCATCCTTCTATCTCTTCCTGGTCAGATGGCATATCCTGCACGCGCCGACGGTAAAGTACTGTAACCCGGGCTCCATACCTGCGGCTAACCCTTGCAGCATCCATTGCCACATTACCACCACCAATTACTGCAACATGATTTCCGATATC
>CAZWLP010000144.1:0-3821 GCA_964634565.1 uncultured Rikenellaceae bacterium
TTAATTTGCTAAATTATTAATCTGTAAAGTTGTAAAACTCCTTTCCCTTTCTCTTAGCTCTTAGCTCTTTGCTCTTTGCTCTTAGCTCTTTGCTCTTAGCTCTTTGCTCTTAGCTCTTTGCTCTTTGCTCTTTGCTCTTTGCCCTTTGCCCTTAGCTTTCTTCCTTTAAAACTTCTGCAACTATTCTGAGCACAACAACCTGCACCGTAGCATTGGAGCGTACTGTAATTGTCTTATTTTGAATTCCTTCATAACGGTAGCTGTTAAATACGACCTCCATAGCTCCTTCCTCCCCCGGTGCAATTGGCTTCTTGTCAAAATGAGGTACAGTACATCCACAGCTTGTTGTTGCGGAATGAATAATAAGATCACCATCTCCGGTGTTTTTAAACTTAAATACGCAGGCTACCTTCTCTCCTTCTATGATCTTACCGAAATCATATTCCATCTCACTGAAAGTAATTATCGGGGAGCCCGCACTCATTTCCTGGCTATCTCCACCTTCTTTATCCGATTTACACGAAACAAGTGCAATAAAAAGAAGTACTGTAAATAAAATCGGTTTCATATCTGTCATTCTCTATTCCTTTTGATCAATACCCGGTTCTCCCACCAGTCCGCGACCAGTCTTTTTAAATATCTCGCGGGCTCTCATCTCTCTTACAATCTTATCTAATATTCCATTAACAAAGGTACTGCTTTTAGCAGTGCAATAGTACTTCGCAATCTCTATATATTCATTCAGGGTAACCTTTACAGGTATTTCCTCAAACTCCACAATCTCAGATAGTGCAAGTTGCATTACCAGTGTATCCATAAGAGCCACCCTCTCAATTTCCCAGTTTGTAGTATTATTTCCGATTAGTTCGGCATACTTATCCGAATTGATAATGGTTTTACTTAATAATTTCTTGACAAAAATCTCATCATCCTTATTTTTAAACATTGGCATAAGACAGAAATCAGGGCCGGAATCATTTTTAACGCCTCGTAATGTTTTTTCAATCATAATAGTAAGGAACCCAAGATCATCGTTCCAGTATATACTTAATTCCTCGAGTAAGGATTGCAGGTCTTCCGATGTCGCAATAAGCTCTATAAGAAGTGTGATAATAAATTTGCGATCCTCCGAAAATCCTTCTTCGGCCCTGTTCATATACTCTTTATACTCATCCCATTCAATCATGGTATTATATAACTTCCTGGGCAGCTCAGGGTAATTTGCCCAGGAAAGTTTTGAAGATATAATATAGGACTTCAAGTCCTTATTATGAACCAAAAACTTAACGATCCGGTTGTTAATAAAACGAGTATTGGGATCCAGGTCCTCATCAGTTGGAAAGTTCTTATTCCTGGCTATCTCAATTTTTTCTGCTGCAATATCAGCAATTTCGAGGACCAGCAACAAAAGGTAATGATAAAGATCGTAAGTCTTTTTGATACTCTTCATCAACTCCTTCTCGGCTGCTGCAAGGTCATTGCCATCCTTCCTGTTGAAAGCATATAATATCATTAATGCTTTAATACGTAATAATCTCCTGCTAATCATAAAAAAAGAACCTCATATAATTCTGTGCAAAAATACTCTTTTTCACTGTTAGACAAAATAGTATGGTATAAAACCACAATTCCGTGCACATATTTTGATTAAAAAAAATATTTATTACATTTGACAATGTTATAATTTACTGTACTAAAAATAACTTTATGAACGATGTGAACGGTGGGAAAGCTAGCGAGTTAAGTGAGCAGGAAAACAACCAGAATAATGACAGAGAAGAGGTTTATTCAAAAGTTGTGCGAGCAGGAAACAGAACTTATTTCTTTGATGTAAAAGCAACACGAAAAAACGACCTTTATCTTACCATTACTGAAAGCAAAAAGAGATTTAACAAGGACGGTAAATTCTTTTTTGAAAAACACAAAATTTTTCTTTATAAAGAGGATTTTGAAAAGTTTGCCGATGGTTTTGAAGATGCCATTGGTTATATAAAAGAGCATTTACCAGATGTTATTTCGTCTGAACAAAATGAATCGACAGAAATTGATGGCAAAAATCCTGTTTCGGGAGATGATTTTGTTAATGTTGAGTTTGAAGACCTTGGCGAAAAATAATTATCTTATAAAATAGATGCCATTTATTACGGGTATCTTTATTAACGCCATACAGGAATGGATTACTTTCTACTTGCGTCTGCAATCTTATTAATTATTATAGGCATTATCGGCTGCCTTGTGCCAGTTCTTCCCGGACCTCCCCTTAGTTATGCCGGAATTCTTGTCCTGCATATTACTCGTTATGCTGAATTTTCAAGGAATCTTCTGATTATTCTTGGGGTAGTCGCAGCAATTGTAACAGTGCTTGATTATTTTGTTCCTATCTGGGGAACAAAGAAATTTGGGGGCTCCAAGTATGGAGTCAGAGGAGCCACGATAGGATTAGTAGTTGGATTGTTTTTCGGACCTCCCGGAATCATAATTGGTCCATTTATAGGTGCAATTATCGGCGAAATGATCTTTAAGGACGATCTTAAATATGCAATCAAGGCAGGGTTCGGATCACTTCTGGGTTTTCTTACCGGGATTGGATTAAAACTTGCAACCTCATTTACTATTACATTCTACTTTATTAAAGGATTCTTTTAATAACAGAGTACTGAAGACTAAGGACGAAAGAACGCCCTTAATCTTAAATCTTAAATCTTGAATCTTGAATCTCCCCCTCTAGCTTCCAAGAGTTGCAACCATCACAGCTTTAATGGTATGCATTCTGTTCTCAGCTTCATCAAAGACTATTGAATGCCTGGATTCAAAAACATCCTCAGTTACTTCCATTCCATCAAGACCATATTTCTGGAATATCTCTTCTCCAACTATAGTCTCCCTGTTATGAAAAGATGGAAGACAATGTAGAAACTTAACATCAGCATTACCGGTAAGTTCAATTGTGGTTTTATTTATCTGATAAGGCTTCAGCAACTCTATTCTTTCTTTCCAGACTGATTCGGGTTCTCCCATCGAAACCCATACATCGGTATACAAGAAATCAACACCTTTTACTGCTTCCTTAACATCTTCGGTAATAGTAATTCTGGCACCAGTCTCTTTTGCAATTTCTTTACATCTTGCTACTAATTCATCTGAAGGCTGAACGCTCTTAGGCGCAGCGGATCTAAAATCCATTCCCATTTTTGCTGCTCCAACCATCAATGAATTACCCATATTGTTTCTGGCATCACCAAGATAGCAAAAGCTAATATCACTCAATGGCTTGTCACTATGTTCCATCATAGTCATAAAATCAGCCAGTATCTGTGTGGGATGAAATTCATTAGTTAGCCCGTTCCATACTGGTACACCGGAATATAAGGCAAGATCTTCAACCACTTCCTGTCCGAATCCGCGATACTCGATACCATCATACATCCTTCCCAGTACTCGGGCAGTATCCTTCATCGATTCCTTTTTCCCTATTTGCGAACCACTCGGACCAAGATATGTTACATGAGCCCCCTGGTCGAAGGCAGCTACCTCAAAGGCACACCTGGTACGTGTAGAAGCTTTTTCAAAGATCAGGGCTATATTCTTTCCCTCAAGTCTTTTCTGTTCTGTTCCGGCATATTTAGCCTTCTTTAAATCTATTGAAAGGTCAAGCAAAAACCTGATTTCAGTTGGTTCAAAATCAAGTAATTTTACAAAATTTCGGTTTCTTAAATTGTAAGCCATATTTCTATTTTTAAAAGTTTAATGTTATTGATATTATTCCAAACTCATTCTCAACTCATTCCAAACTCATTCTCAACCTTCTTCTCAACTCATTC
>CAZWLP010000145.1:0-3784 GCA_964634565.1 uncultured Rikenellaceae bacterium
ATTATCTGAGGCAAACCATTCGGCATAAGATGTGGCTGTTTCATAGAGCTTCAGGTTATGTAATGAAACGCCAGAAGGAAGGAAGGGTATTATTCTGTTTGCAATATCCTCAATCAGCATCTCGCATGTAGGCTGATAATCAACAATCATTACATTCCCGAACATTTGATTCAGAGCATCCAATCGCTGCTTATCAACTACTGACGATACAACTACCGTATGGTCAAACTTTTTTACCACCTCCCTGTTCACAATCTTTTTCAGGTCGCCAAAGTCAATTACCATTCCATACTTTGTGTTATCTCTATTTATAATTGGTTCTCCTATAAGGGTTACATACAACCTGTAGGAATGTCCGTGGACATTCTTACACGGACCGTCATAATTCCAGAGAGCATGGGCCATTTCAAAGCTAAACTCCTTGGTTACTCGTATTTTACTCATTTTGTCATCGGGTTAATAGTATACAAAAATAACCATTAAACAGGAGTTTTGTTAGCTATGTCACTACAATTAAGTATAACTACCGCTAATAGGTATTAAGTATTTGCCTATTTTTGCGTGATATTGTGAAATAAACTATATGAAATTCACCGAATTAGATATACACGAAGATCTCCTGGATGCAATATCCTACATGGGATTTAAGGATGCAACCCCTATACAGCAAAAAGCCATTCCAAGTATTATGTCGGGCAGAGACCTTATCGCATGTGCACAAACAGGAACGGGAAAGACGGCAGCCTTCCTTCTGCCAATATTGGATAAACTGGCCGATCTGCCGAGAAATATAAGCAGCACATTAATAATTGTTCCCACGCGGGAGCTGGCAATACAAATCGACCAGCAGGTTCAGGGGATAGGCTACACCCTTGGAATAAACTCCATCCCTATCTACGGAGGAGGCAGCGGAGAAGACTGGGAGCAGGAAAAGATTGCATTAACACAGGGCGCCGACATTATTGTTGCCACCCCGGGAAAGTTGCTTGCACACCTGGCAATGGGATATGTTAAATTCGATACCATTAAGTTCCTTATCCTCGACGAGGCAGACAGAATGCTTGATATCGGGTTTATAGATGATATAATCAAAATAATCTCATATGTGCCCGAAAAAAGGCAGACGCTTATGTTCAGTGCAACAATGGCTCCGAAAATACGCTCCCTGGCTTCTAAAATCCTGAATGATCCCGACGAAATTAATATTGCCATAGCAAAACCTGCAGAAGGTGTATTACAGGCTGCTTATCTGGTATACGACAATCAAAAGTCGGCCCTTGTTGATCATCTTATTTCAGATAAGCCAGATTATAACAGTGTGCTTATCTTTTGTTCAACCAAAAAGAAGGTAAGTGAGATATCACGGATTTTGAAAAAATCTGAAAAAAGAACCGAATCAATTTCTTCAGATCTCGAACAAAAGGAAAGAGAGGAAGTACTGCTGCGCTTCAGATCCAAAAAAACAAGGATACTTGTTGCAACCGATGTGCTCAGCAGGGGAATAGATATAAAAGATATTAACCTTATCATTAATTATGATGTCCCCCAGGATGCAGAAGACTACGTTCACCGAATTGGCAGGACAGCCAGGGCGGATGCCACAGGCGTCGCAATAACCTTTATTAATCCCGATGATATGTACTCTTTCTCCAGGATCGAGAAACTGATTGAAAAAGAAGTTTATAAAATCACACTGCCGGCAGATCTTGGCGAGGGCCCTTCATGGAAAACTGTTACCCGCGAAAAGGGTAATAGAAATTATTATAAAAGAGGCGGCAATAAAAAGCACCGCAAATAGTATATATCATGTTCAGGATAGTTTTTGCTTTCTTCTCGTTTAGTCTGTTTTTTTCTTTACCTGCCGGGGCCCAGACCCCTCAGGTACTTAAAGAAATAACATATAAGGCATATACAAAGGGCCAGATAAGCCTGTGGGACCAGGCGTATGACATAGCCCTGGACAGGTGCTCCGAATCAAAATCAGACTCTGCCCTCCACGATCTGATTATGGTTCAATATGGATATATCTCTTTCTGCATCTCAGAAGGGCTTGACAAGAAAGCGAAAGATATGCTTTACAAGGCTTATAATAACCTTGAAGCGATGAAGAAAGACTTCTGGGGCGAAGCCGACCATCTGGCTATTCAGGCCTCCCTGGCTGCATTCGACTTAAATCTCTATCCCCACAAAATGATGAAGCTGGTACCCCGGGCCCTGGAGCTTACAGACAGGGCTTATGAGGCGGATAAAAATAATTATATGGCACTTGCATGTAAGGCAAACCAGTTAAACTTTACACCCAGAATTTTTGGAGGATCGCCGGAAGAGGCTATACCGCTCTATAAAAAAATTATTAATCTCTATGAAACCAATTGCGAAAACCCTGCCAAAAACTGGAGATATGTAAGCACAATGGTAATACTGGCATCAAGCTACGAAAATCTGGAAATGTACCGGGAGGCCTGCCTTGTTTACGAACAAATTATTGAATTTGATAATACTATTACCTGGATTAACAACGGCCTTTATCCCGCCTGTAAGACAAAGCTACTTAAACAATAATGATTCGCTTTTCTGATATTACCGGGTTACAAATTAATATTTAACTTTATCCGCGCTGACAGATTAACAATTTAAGGTGAAAAAAACAAACATGAAACATAACTTATTAACCCTTCAGGGTATTTTAAACCACTCAGTAGAAAACTTCACAGATAGAGAAGCATTTGCATTTCTAGATGAGAAATCATTCACTTATGGTGATGTTGGAAAGATTACATCTACATTAAGATACTTCCTTGAACAACTAAATATTAAGCAGGGCGATAAGGTTGCTATTTTCAGCTCAAATTCACCAAACTGGTCTGTTAGCTACTTCGCTATTGTCTCCATGGGGGCAGTGGTGGTTCCTATACTGCCTGACTTTACTCCTGATGAGACAAAGAATATACTTGATCACTCAGAAACATCTGCAATATTTGTGTCGGAAGGCCTGTATTCAAAACTGGAAGGAATATGTGACAATATACCCGTTATTAAAATCGAAGACTATACTGTATATCCCGGAAAAGGAGATAATGTTATATACGACCCAAACAAAGAGTCAACAGTAAATTATTCTGTTGATCCTGAAGATATGGCGGCCATAATATATACTTCCGGAACCACAGGAAAATCGAAGGGGGTAATGCTCCTGAACAGAAATATTGCATCAAATGTAGATCAGGGAAAGGATATACAGGCAATAGGTGAAAACGACAGGTTCCTTTCGATTCTGCCTCTTTCACATACTTTCGAAAACACCCTTGGAATGATTGTTCCCTTTATGAGCGGAGCAAAGGTTACCTACCTTAAAAAGGCACCCACTGCAGCCATACTGCTTCCTGCCCTTAAGAAGGTAAGACCTACAATAATGTTTTCTGTCCCGCTGATTATTGAAAAAATCTATTACAGCAAAATTAAGCCATCACTTACAGGAAATAAATTTATGGCTACACTATATAAATTTCCACCTGTAAGAAAGCTGCTTCACAAAGTAGCTGGTAAAAAATTATATAAGACCTTCGGGGGCGAGCTGAAATTTTTTGGAATAGGCGGCGCCAGGTTAAACCATGATGTCGAGCTCTTCCTTCTGGAAGGCGGTTTCCCCTACGCTATAGGTTATGGACTTACTGAGACATCTCCTTTACTTGCAGGCATGGTGCCTAAACACAAAAAATATAAGCTCCAGTCAACAGGCGAAGCTATAAAAGATGTTACAATAAAGATCTCTGATCCTGATCCT
>CAZWLP010000146.1:0-3770 GCA_964634565.1 uncultured Rikenellaceae bacterium
ACTTAACACTGATGAAAAAGGCATTATCATTTATCGTGTTTCTTTTGCTTGCTATTGCATGCCAAAAGAATGAAGTTGAACTCACTGTCTCATCTGAATTAAAAAGTTATCAGGAGGAAACAAAATCAATCTCATTTTGTGATTCCATGTATATAATTAAAGATACTCTTTCATGGAGGAAATTATCCGGTGATGAGAAATTAAAAGCCTGCCAGTTAACTGATTTAACATTGGACACAATTTCTACTTCCGATTTGGTAAAAACATGCTTTAATTATCCGCTTTACTTCGAATTCTCATTGACAAATGACGAAGAAAAGTCGATTTCTTACATGATTGATTCTTATAATGGATTGACAGAGCTATCGAAAAGATCTGATGGTGCTAAAGAATTAATGGAATTATATTCAGAGATTCCTGTTATGAGTGAGAATAATAAATACAATCCTGATGAGCCAGGCATGCCATTCCGACTTAGATATTTAGAGTTATTACTGACAAATAGCAAATTTATGAGGCAATTGGATGAAGCAGGCAAAGAATCATTAATTACTCTATTCGAGAAAAAACGAAAGGAAAAACTGAATAATCCAGAAATTTATGGTAATTACAGTACAGAAAATATCAGTGGTTATATAAAGAAAATATTAATAATTCAGGAAGCTGTAAAATATTATTTTCTTGGTACTATATATGTTTATACTCCATTCAGGAAAAGCGTAACAGGAGATACTTATACAGACTTTACATCCACTGAAAAATATTACGCCACAAAAAATGTTCTTGATAATTACAATGTTGTTTTATTGGACAGTGCCACACCAAAATACAATTGCCACAGTTATGCCTGGAATCTATCAAACGGTGGAGATACGTGTTGGATAGAAGCTACCATTCAGACCTTAAATGATAATCTTTCAAAGTATTGGACCAATGATTTATATTCTACACCCAAGCCAAACAATTCTTATGGCTATACAAGAGTTTTTTACTACAATGGGGACCATTCGGCATTGTCGCCATACGCTTCATATCAGTACACATCGAAATGGGGCTCTGGTCCATTAGTGAGACATTCTCCTACAGAAGTCCCTTCAGAATATGACCCGTCTCACAGAACCTATTATGGCAACCCGGGCATTAACGGGGAGGAGTATATAATATTGGGTAACACGTATGCTTATATGGTTCTTCCAAACATGAATTATGCAACATATTCCTGGAGAATAGAAGACGATGATGACAGATACAGTATAGTATCACAAAGTGGAAATACCGCTTATATTCTATTTACCAGGGGAGGAACATTTCCTATTTATTGCGACATTTATAATTCTTATAGTGAATTAGTCTATACAGCTTTTTTGGAACCCCTTAATGGTGATTACTAGAAAGATATGAAGTCTTCATATTTAAGGGCATTTGCCTTAATCTTTTTACTCGGCTTCTACGGTTCAATGACGGGGCAGAAACGTGTAACAGTAAGCGGGAAAATATCCGGCTATGCAGGAGAAGCCCTTACGGGAGCAACTATCATTGATGCACAGAATAAAAACAAAGGAACCTACTCAAACGCTAACGGATATTATTCTTTTTCCCTGACACCGGGAGAAGTGAGGCTTCTTTTTAGCTATGTGGGATATAAGGCTAAAGAGTTCATACTGATGCTGAAAAGTGATACTACGGTCAATGTCTCACTTACAGAAGATAACAGTATTGAGGCAGTCACTGTTTATGCAAGGGAAAAATACAATAATGCCATGAACTCAAGAATGAGCGTCATAGAGCTGCCGGTAACACAGATCAAAACAACACCGGCCCTGTTCGGCGAAACGGATGTGCTTAAATACATCCAGCTTCTGCCCGGCATTCAAAGCGGAGGAGATGGAAATGTGGGACTATATATCAGGGGAGGTAACTATGACCAGAATATGATCACTCTTGACGGGGCAACAATTTATAACCCTGAACACATGAAGGGATTTGTTTCAGTGTTCAATGCCGATATTCTTGACAGGGTTACAGTATATAGAGGCTGTTTCCCGGCAATGTACGGATCACGCCTATCAGGGGTGGTTGACATAGGGATAAAGGAAGGTGATTTTAAAACTTATCACGGCTCAGCTACAATAGGACTCCTCTCTGCCAAATTCAATCTTGAAGGACCTGTTGACAGCAGTAAAACTTCTTTTATAGTATCCGGACGGAGATCTTATTACAACCTTATAACAAGTGCTTTCCTGAATGCTGTTTATGATAATACCGATGCTTTGACACAGTTCACTAACATGTATTTTTATGACATTAACGCCAAACTAAGCTGTAACTTTTCAGATAGTGATAAACTCTCATATAATTTCTATTTAGGACGTGATGAGATTGATTCCGATGGTAATAAAACTGAGTTGCAGAATACAGAGGATGATAAGGTATACTCTATCAGCAGTAAATATGACAATAAGAATATTTGGGGAAACATTGTATCTGGTCTAAAATGGAGCCATCTGTTCAGTGACAAACTATCATCAGGCACAATGTTGAACTATAGCAGATACCGGTACAATTTTACTGTAGCGTCCGACCAATCATATTCTGAAACCTATGTTGATGAAACCGGGGGTGATTCTTCAAATACTACAATATCTTCCGTGGGCTATCTGTCTGAAATTGATGATATTTCTTTAAATTATGATATCATATATGCCCCTTCCGACAGGCATACTATCATGGCCGGCATCTCAAATTCACTTCAGCTCTTTAATCCCACGGTCTCTGCTTATCGTTATTCGGAAACAGTGGTAAACGGTATTAAGACGGAAGATGTGACAGATAATCCACAAGGAAATTCCCTGTTTATGAACAACCTGGCCTTATATGCGGAAGATGATATTGATGTTTCCAGGTTTCTCAGGGTAAATGCCGGGCTGAGGTTTAACCTGTATTTCATAACGGGGAGATCATACGCTTTCCCGGAGCCGCGCCTTAGTATGCGGATCTTATTGTCTGAAGGACTATCAATAAAAGGTTCTTATTCATTTCTTAGCCAGGGAATTCACCTACTCAGCAGTTCAAACCTTATAATGCCGTCAGATATATGGGTACCGGTCACCGGTCCAATAGAACCTATGACCTCAGCTCTTTATTCAACAGGTATTTTCTTTGATCTGAAAAAAAAGGTCCATTTTTCTGTAGAGGGTTATTACAAGACTATGAACAATGTCCTTGAGTATAAAGAGGGCGTTTCTTATATCAATAATTCTGATGGATGGGAGAACATGGTTTCTGTTGGATACGGATGGGCATACGGCCTGGAATTTTTAGTTCAGAAAAACACAGGACGTATTACGGGAAGCATTGCATATACCTGGAGCAAATCATTAAAAAAATTCGACAGCGCAGACAACATAGTTTATAACGGTAAAACATTTTATGCACGCAACGATTGCAGGAATAATTTCAGCGCAAACCTCACCTGGAAAATTAGCATGAAGTTTGATATCTCCGGCACTTTTATATATAAAACCGGCAGCAGGGGAACTCTGGCCGAGACTATCTTAATTGCCAGAAATTTCATTATTTATACAAACGAAACTCCTAAAGGCGGAATTTATTCAAACAGTATGCCCTCTGGCACTTCTGTCACCAATCCTTCCGGTGCCGCCACATTTAACACGTATTATAAGTTATCATCATATTCTGTAAAGAATGGGTATAGGTTACCCGATTATCACCGGCTTGATATAGGAATGAACTATCATTTGTACCATAAG
>CAZWLP010000147.1:0-3713 GCA_964634565.1 uncultured Rikenellaceae bacterium
TATTAACTATTAACTATATTTGGGTATAAATAAACGACACAATTAATATGTCAGATCTCTTACATAAAAGGTTACTAACAGTTACTGCATTTTTAATGCTGACACTTATCCTTGCAGGTCAGCAGGCACCTTATCTCAAATACATTAACCATCCCTGGGTTGACTCTGTACTGGCAACGCTCGATAATAAAGAGCGTGTGGCGCAAAGCATATGGATGGCAACATGGTCAAACCGCGATATATCTCACGCTTTTGAGATAGGTAATTTAATAAAGGATCAGAAAATTGGCGGACTGATATTTTTTCAGGGTACAGCAGAAAAAGAAGCCGAACTGATTAATTATTACCAGTCACTTGCGGATGTCCCTTTAATAATGGCAATGGATGCAGAATGGGGACCGGGAATGAGACTTGATAATATAATTGATTTTCCATATCAAATGACACTGGGTGCAATTAAGAATGACTCATTGATCTACCTTATGGGAAGGGAGGTAGCAAGGCAGATGAAATTACTAGGTCTTAATCAGAACCTTGCACCGGTGGCTGATATTAACAGCAACCCTAATAACCCGGTGATAAATTACAGATCTTTCGGAGAAAACAGGGATCTTGTAAGCCATAAGGTAATAATGTATGCTTCAGGACTTCAGGATGGAGGTATAATAGCAACTGGCAAACACTTTCCCGGACATGGCGATACAGATAGTGATTCACACCTGATGTTACCTGTGATAAGACATAATAAAGAACGATTCGACAGTCTGGAGCTGATTCCATTTAAAAACGCTATCGATTCAGGAATCGGAAGTATTATGTCTGCACACTTACATATACCCGCATACGACAGCAGGGAAAATATGCCCTCAACCCTGTCTGAAAACATTATCAAGGGCCTTCTGAAAGAAGAATTGGGATTTGAAGGACTTGTAGTGACTGATGCCATGAATATGAAAGGACTGACTGATGGATTCGCCAGTGGCACAGCCGATGCAATGGCTTATATGGCTGGTAACGATATACTTGAATACGTTCAGAATGCTGAATTGGCGATAGAAGCAATATTGGACTATCGCAAGCAGGGTATGATTAGCGACAAAGAAATAGAATTAAAATGTCGTAAGATACTGGCAATGAAGTACTGGTGTGGCCTGGATGATTTCCAGAAGATAAATAAGGAGAAACTTGAAGATAGAATTAACCTCCCAACTACCAGGGCCCTGGTAAGAGATTTATATGCAGAGTCGCTTACTGTTCTTAATAATGAGAATAACCTCATTCCCGTTAAGAATCTTGACAAATCAAAAATAGCCGTGCTGACAATTAACGGATTAAAGGATTCACCATTTGCAGAAATGGCTTCAAACTACACACATATTTCGAGATTTATGTGGAAAAAGGGAGTGGATGAGAACAAGCTGCTTGATACACTCCGTTTCTTTGATATTGTACTGGTAAACATATCAGGGACTGATCAAAGACCTTACAGGGATTTTGGAATAAGCAGTGAATTACATTTATTTCTGTCGAAACTTGGAGAGAAAAATAACACTATCTCTGTATATGCAGGTAACCCCTATGCTATAGACAGACTTGAGCCTTTACAAAAGTCAGCCGGACTGATTCTGTCTTACCAGGATAATAATATAACACAGGAGCTTGCTGCACAATTGATTTTCGGAGGTATAGGAGGGCACGGAAAGCTACCTGTTACGATAAATAAGCAATATCCGGCAGGATATGGAATAATTACCCCTGGTAATATCAGACTCCAGTACGGATACCCTGAAAATGCCGGTATATCCTCGGAAATTCTGGAGAGAAAGATAGATTCAATTGCACTGGCAGGACTGGAAACTGAGGCTTACCCTGGCTGTGAGGTTATTGCAGCTCGCAGGGGAATAGTTTTCTTTCACAAAACCTACGGATACCATACATTCTACAGGAGGAATAAGGTTGAAAAAAATGATGTATATGATCTGGCTTCATTAACCAAAGCATCGGCAGCAACAGCAGGACTAATGGTTCTGGATGATATGGGCCTTTTCAATCCCGACGATAATCTTGGAAAATATTTCCCGGCTTTCAGACACTCTGATAAATCAGACCTGGTGCTAAGGGATATACTTGCCCATCAGGCAGGACTGGTAGCATGGATACCTTTCTGGCAGGATATGATTAAGAAAAACGGAGACTTTAAGTACCGGAGCGTTAAAACAGAGGAAAGCCAAAAGTTTAATATAGAACTGTCGCCCGGCATGTTCCTTAATAAAAACTATAAGAAAAAGATTTACAGGAAAATCAAAAAGTCACCCCTTGGAGAAACTAAATACCTGTACTCGGGCTTATCATTTTATCTCTTCCCTGATATTATAAGAGAGCTCTCTGGAATGGAATACGATAAGTTTTTAAAAGATAGGATATATCATCCTATTGGCGCCGAAGATATTACATTTAATGCCCACCTTAGCTATCCACTGGTTCAGATAGTACCAACCGAGAATGATGATTTTTTCAGAAATACACAGATTCATGGTTATGTACACGATGAAGGAGCAGCAATGATGGGCGGCCTTTCAGGTAATGCCGGACTCTTTGCTACGGCCAACGATTTGCTTAAGCTTTACGAAATGTACAGGAGATATGGTAATTTTGGAGGAGAACAAATAATCAGCGAAGATGTTATAAGGGAATATACGAGCTACCAGTTTATTGAAAACAATAATCGCAGGGGCCTTGGTTTTGATAAACCTTCGCTGGCTGATTCAAGCTTAAGCAGATCTCAAATCTACCCCTGCCCTTCTGCTTCTGCATCGAGTTTCGGTCATTCAGGATACACAGGTACTTTTGCCTGGGCCGATCCTGAAGAAGAATTATCCTACGTCTTTCTGTCAAACAGGGTGTATCCGACACGTAATAACAATAAGATATCCAGTATGAATATCAGAACTGATATATTACAGAGTATATATGACTCAATAATTGATTGAAATTTGTTGAGATTGAAGATTATAATATTTTAAGATTTTAAGATGCAGGAAGAAAAACAACTTAAGGATATAATAAATAAGAAGGGCATAGTAATATACTTCTATAATAATACCTGCTCATCGTGCAAGGTATTGAGGCCCAAGGTAAGGGATATGATAAACGAATCCTTTCCCGGGATAGAATTTAAGGAAATAAACGTTGAAGAATACCCTGAAATTACAGCCGGTGCCTCAGTTTATTCAGCTCCTACTATCGTGGTATACTTTGAGGGAAAAGAAACTCTCAGAGAGAGTCGTTACATCTCTGTTTCTCATCTGGAAGAAAAAATTGAGAGATATTACAGCATGCTTTTTTAAGCATATATTATATGGTACGCTATTTGTTATTTAATAATAAAAGGAGGTAACTATGAAACCCGGGAGTTTAATATTATTATTATTTATGTTACTTAGTTTATCTCATTTATCAGCCCAGGAAACTTCAGATACTATCGTATTTGATCTGAAGAATGACACTACAGAATACCAGCTGATAATTATAGATATAGGATTTGAATCCTGGCTGGCAACACAAAAACCCGTCGATTATTATTCAAACGAATACTTACGTACCTGGAATATCAGATATGTTACTGAATGGAATTACCTGTATAATTCAGGAAGATATCCTGAATATATTGGAAGCTATGTGGATTACAGATCTGATACTGATTATGGAATAGA
>CAZWLP010000148.1:0-3663 GCA_964634565.1 uncultured Rikenellaceae bacterium
CATTACTTATTTTTCTGGCTACAATATCTGTAGGCTTTCTCAGGTCAGAATCAAACGATTTTAAGCTTGCTAAGAACCTCGACATATATTATTCTCTCTTTCGTGAGTTAAATACTTTTTATGTCGACGGCATAGATCCGGATAAGCTTGTAACAACATCAATTAACCAGATGCTTAAAACCCTCGATCCCTATACTGTTTACTATTCTGAAACAGACTATGATGATTTTCGCTTTATGACAACAGGGAAATATGGGGGTATTGGTTCTACGATAAGGTACGACGGAGAATATACTGTCTTAACACAAATATACAGAGGCTTCCCGGCCGACCTGAATGGGCTGAAGGCAGGAGACAGGCTGGTAGAGATTGATGGCTTCCCGCTTAAAGGATTGGCCGCAGCAGAAGTCAGTGAGAAACTAAAGGGAGAACCAAATACTGAACTAAATATTATTATTGAACGCCAGGGAAAGCAGATTAGTAAAAGCCTGAAGAGGGAGAAAATTGTTATTCCGCCCGTACCATACTACGGTATGTTAAACAAAGATGTTGGCTATATAAGGTTTACCAATTTCACCCAGGATTGCAATCAGGACGTAAAGGACGCCCTGGTTAATCTTAAAGAAAAACATAATGCACAAAAAATTGTACTGGACCTCAGAAATAATCCTGGTGGATTACTTACCGAGGCCGTAGAAATAGTTAATTTGTTTGTGGGTCCCGGACAGGATGTGGTTAAAACAATGGGCAAGGTTGATAAATTCGATGTTACATACAAAACAAAACACCAGGCTGTTGATGAGGAGATTCCTCTCGTTGTAATAATTAACAGAAATACCGCCTCGGCCGCCGAAATAGTAGCCGGGGCAGTACAGGATCTCGACCGTGGCGTGGTGATAGGACAGAGATCATATGGTAAAGGACTGGTACAGATAAGCCGGCCTCTTAGCTATAATGCCATTCTTAAGGTAACAACTGCAAAATACTATATACCAAGTGGGAGATGTGTTCAGGCCCTCGACTTCACGCACAGAAATGAAGATGGCTCGGTGGGCCATATCCCCGACTCATTAATTTCAGAATTCAAAACTAAAAACGGAAGAACGGTTAAGGATGGTGGAGGAATTATGCCTGATTATAATATTGAAAATCCACGTCTTAGCCAGGTGGCAACAGAACTTTACCTGAGGTCTTTTATCTTCGATTATGCCACTTCATATTTCTGGAGAAAAGAGGGAACTATGCCTCCTGAAGAATTTAAGCTTAGCGATGCCGACTATCATGACTTCAGGTCCTTCCTGAAAGAAAGGGACTTTAGCTATGAAACAGCAACTGAAGACGCATTTAATAAACTTCTCAACATATCCAAAGAAGAGAAATATTATGATGTTAACAAGGAGATTTTTGATGATCTTAAATTCAAGCTTGAGCACAACCTCGATAACGATCTTTCTGTTTTTAAGGATGAAATAGTGCAATTAATTGAGGATGAAATAATTGTTCGTTACTACTATGAAGAAGGAATGATTAAGCATACCATCAAAGACGACGGATATATAAATAAGGCTATTGAGATAATAGAAAACAAGGAGCTCTATTCATCAACTCTTGATGGCAGGGCGGGCCTGCTTTCAGATAAGCCGATTACCATGGTCAATAACTTATTAACAGACAATAATGAGCCGGGAATATCTTGTTAAAGGACCTGTTAGTCCCGATCTTATCACTAAATATTTAAGCCTTCTTTCTTCAGATAAAGAAGCCGGGGGCCATTCTGTTTTTATTGGACAGGTAAGGGAAGACCCTGTTGAAAACAGGAAGGTTAAGGCAATAGAGTATTCGGCTTATAACGATATGGTTGCCAGCGAAGCAGAAAAAATCCGGAAGACAATTTTCAGTGCTTTTTCCGATGTTCATAATATTGAAATAATCCATTCTACCGGGACTGTTAAAGTAGGAGAAATTTCATTATTTGTTCTTGTAACAGCCGGTCACCGCGACCAGGCAATAAGGGCCTGTCGACATATTGTGGAAATGATTAAAATAGAATATCCGGTCTGGAAAAAAGAGATTCTTGATGATGAATCCTATCAATGGAAAGAAAATAAATCCTAGGCTGTACTGCTAAAAACAAATTTCACACCAGTGCCTAGCCTCCGGCAAAAGGAGGCAGCAGAGCCACTTCATCTCCCTTATTAAGTTTTTCCTTATCCTCAACCAGTTTCCTGTTTACAGAAACCCGAAAAGAATAATTTTCCAGATCGGGGTAGATAGTGAAAATCTTCTTCTTTAGCGAAACAATATTATTTACTCCTTCAAGGAATATCCTCTCCTGTCCTGCCTTCTCTGCCAGTACTCCAAAAAACAATACTTCTACCTTCATTCTTTAATTTTTAAATTATATCAAACAGCCTTCGCCAGGTGACTTTCAAATTAATTAAACTTAATATTGCCACTACAGACTCTTAATGTGCTTCTAGCCAGCTATATCCCGATCCCGTATCAACAATCAGCGGTACATCAAGCCTGGCAGCTGCTTCCATTTCCCTTACAACAATTTCCTTTAGCCGGTCAAAATCTTTTTCGCTTACCTCAAACATTAATTCATCATGAACCTGCAATATCATCATTGCATCCAGCTTACTTTCTTCCAGCTTATTATGAATATTAATCATTGCTATCTTAATAATATCTGCAGCCGAACCCTGTATAGGTGCATTAATTGCATTGCGCTCTGCATTGCTTCTAAGCAGGGAATTACGCGAATGAATATCCCTGAGGTATCTTTTCCGGCCAAACATTGTCGTAACATAGCCCTTATCCCTGCCTTCGCTGATACTTCTGTCCATAAATTCTTTTACCCCCGGATAACCGGCAAAATATCCGTCAATTAATTCCTTTGCATCGGTCCTGGATATATTTAACCTCTGAGACAGGCCAAAAGCTGATATCCCGTATATTATTCCAAAATTTGCTGTTTTCGCCCTGGCTCTCATTTCGCGGCTTACTTCTTCTTTTTTAACACCAAATATTTTTGCCGCTGTTGCTGAATGTATATCCTGTCCGCTCACAAAATCGTCGATCATCCCTTTATCACCACTTAAATGAGCCATCAGTCTTAGTTCAATCTGTGAATAGTCTGCCGAAAAAT
This sequence comes from uncultured Rikenellaceae bacterium, assembly GCA_964634565.1. Lineage (GTDB taxonomy): Bacteria > Bacteroidota > Bacteroidia > Bacteroidales > VadinHA17 > JAUVKT01. The sequence continues at coordinate 3,152 of CAZWLP010000148.1, forward strand.
ATTTTTTCCCTTTCTCAGGGATAAATGCCTTTCTTATTTCTCTTCCACTCTTATCTCTTATTGGAATATTCTGAAGATTGGGATTATTGGAACTAAGCCGTCCTGTTGATGCTACCGCCTGATTATAGGATGTATGTATTCTCCCGCTAACAGGATCTATTAACTCAGGAAGGGCCTCAACATAGGTAGACAATAACTTCTTAAGCCCTCTGAAGTCCAATACCTTATTAATAATCGGGTGCTTATCTGCAAGTCGCACAAGTGTCTCCTCATTAGTGCTAAATTGCTTTGTTCTGGTTTTTTTAGCCTTATCATCAAGCTTTAACTTCAAAAACAGGATATCACCAAGCTGCTTTGGAGAGGAAATATTAAACTCGGTACCAGCAAGAGAAAATATTTCCTTTTCCAGTTCAATAATTTCACTTCTTAACTGAACAGCATAGTCCTTTAAGCTTTGCATATCAAGCTTAATTCCAAAACGCTCCATTTCTCCGAGCACCCTGATAAGGGGC
>CAZWLP010000149.1:0-3619 GCA_964634565.1 uncultured Rikenellaceae bacterium
AACATTATGGTTAATGTCCATAATCCCAATAAAACAAGAATATACTTTTTTATATTAATCTTCTTCATCCTATATTATCTTATTAGTATACTTAAGGTATTTTTATTTACTGCAATGTTTTCTGATTTCAGCAAGGTAATAAATTGCTGTTACTTATCATTTATTAAATACCAGCAATACCTGTGAGGGAAAGATGATTCTTATGTAGTCGTTTTTCTACATAAAGGTCTTAAATAAATTTACTTCCATCACAAACAATGGGATGATTCTGGGATCAGGGTAGATTATTTATTGCTAAACCTTATAATAAACTTAGTAGATACTCCCGGCTCAGAGCTAATAAGAATCTGTGCTGCATGGTTTGTAATAATCTGTTTTGAAAGGCTTAAGCCAATTCCATTTCCCCTTTTCTTTGTAGAAAAGAAAGGAATAAAAATCTTATCCCTGTTATCTTTTGAAATCCCGGGGCCATTATCTTCAATACATATTTCTGTCGTGCCTGAATAAGATCGTGCGGAAAGCCTGATAAAACCATCCGACTGGCCTGATAAGGCTTCAAGTGAATTGGTAAGCATATTTACCAGTACCTGTTCGATCTGAAACCTGTCAGCATAAAGTTCCAGTTCCTTTTCCTTAGTCTCTAACTCCAGCTTAATATTTCTTTTTTCGCACTCTCTGATAAATAGTGAGCTGATCTGCGCGAGCAAGGTATTGATTTTAAAATTCTCCTTCTGGGGAGGTGGTAGATCTGAAAGTTTTCTGTATTCAGAAATAAAATTGATCAAGCCTTCTCCTGTATTCTCAATAGTGCTTAATCCTGTCAGAATCCTTCCCCTATCTTCTATCGATCTCTGCATCGATTTGGATAAGGAAATTATCGGGCTGAGACTATTCATTATCTCATGTGTCAGCACCTGAATAAGTCTTTCCCATGATTCAATCTCATTTTTATCTATCTCCTGCTGAATATTCTGTATTGAATAAAGGCTGATATTGTCCTTATCTATCTTAAACTCCCTGCACCTGAGCGATGCCTTATAGCCCCTGAGACTAACTATTTCGGGCATTACCGGGTTGTGCTTTTTAATAGATACTCCCAGTTCAGGGTAGATCTTTTCCAGGTCGGAGATACTGTTTACCATGGCATCGCCTACCAGTTCACTGAAGGCCCTGTTATAGAAAATAACATCCTTGCCATTTTTTACACATATAAGGCTGTGCTCCATTTCATCGATGGCATTTTTTAAAAGGAACTTCTGTTTCTGTCCTTCAAACCTGCTTCTGACAATATCTTCTTTCATCTGGTTTACCCGTAATTCAAAATCTGATATCTGGGGATTATCTCTGTTATACCTGATATCTTCATCCTTACCAACCGAATCAATAAACTGTACAAGCGAGGTGTTTACTTTCAGTACATAATCAGTCAGGCTCTTTACCTGGATAATAATTAAAGAGCCACCAACAAGCAGAGTAAAAACCATCTCCCTTCCAGGTATCTCATTTATCAGGTAAACAAGGCCCAGAGTGGTAATAACCAGGATTATTACCCTGATAAGGAGAGTAATCATTATTTTCCTGCCTAAGCCTGTATTAATGCTTTTCATTTTAACCTGAGTTTATTATATACAGTCGACCGTGCTATTCCAAGCTCTTCAGCTGTCTTCTTAATATTTCCCTTATTTCTTTTTAAGGCCTCCGTCAATACTTCCTTCTCTATCTCGTGCAGACTCTTTGATTCCCCTTTTTCGCCACTACCCTTTATTAATGCAGGGGAAGTGCCTTCAGGCATAATAGCACTTGATTCGGTAAGCAGAACAGCTCTTTCAATGCAGCTTCTCAGCTGCCTTACATTACCCGGCCATTGCTGTCCCTCCAGATAATCACGGAATAAGTCAGAAAAATAAATATCTTCCCTGGAATATTTTATCCTGAATTCCTCAAGGAAGAAATCTGAAAGAATCCTTATATCATCCCTCCTCTCACGAAGAGGCGGAATAAGAATTTCAATTGTGTTTATCCTGTAGTAGAGATCTTCCCTGAACATGTTCTCTTCAATCATCTTTACAAGATCATTATTGGTAGCACATATTATCCTGGCATCCACCTTAAGCGCTTTGTTTGATCCCAGCCTGGTCACTTCCCTGTTCTGTATCACATAGAGCAGCTTGGCCTGCAATGCAGGCGTTAGATTACCTATTTCATCGAGGAATATAGTACCTCCTGATGCCAGTTCAAACCTTCCTGCCCTGTCTTTTGATGCATCAGTAAAGGCTCCCTTTACATGACCAAAAAGTTCGCTTTCAAAAAGGGTGTCTGGTACAGCACCAATATCAACATGTACAAAAACCTCATCCCTTCTGTCTGACTGCTTATGAATTTCCTTGGCAACCAATTCTTTACCTGTTCCATTCTCCCCCAGTATCAATACTGTAGAATCGGATGAGGCAATTCTTGATATCATTTTCCGGATCTTCATAACCGAATCTGACTCACCAATAAAATCACTGTCTTTTGACAGTAGTATTTCGTTCAGGTGACTCTGTTTCTCCCTGAGACTCTTTACCGTTTTCCTCGACTGCCTTAATTCCAATCCCGATTTTATGGTAGTCAGAAGCTTATCATTATCCCATGGCTTTAAAAGGAAATCAAGTGCTCCCTTTTTTATGCATTCAATTGCCAGGTTAATGCTTCCGTAGGCCGTAATCAACACAACAACCATATCAGGATCCTTCGTAAGAATCTTTTCAAGCCAGTAGATACCTTCGTCTCCACTGCTGATGCCCTGATCAAAGTTCATGTCCAATAATACTACATCAATATCTTCAATCTGTAAAACACCTGGTATCTGCTCTGGATCATCCACGCTGATTACCCTTTCGAACTCAGGCTCAAGCAGCTGCACAAGGGCCGTCAGTACATTTACATTGTCATCAACAATAAGAATCCTTCCCTTTTTCATGTATTATTTTGCTACATTTTCTATATAAATATATTATTTAATTATATATTGTACAATATTAATACACTATATTATTAAACCGAATACAGCAATACCCTGTATCTAACTGATATTATGTTTGTTATAAAATGCGGCATATAATTTGAAAGGCCTGAAGAAAAAACAGCTATGAAAGTTACACTCAGGATACTCTTAAAAAACAGACATTTTACAGCTATAAACCTCTGCGGTCTGGTAATCGGGATTACCAGTTTTATTATAATACTCAGCTGGGTCAGGCACGAGTTGTCGTACGACTCTTTCCACGATAAGAAGGACAGACTATACCATTTAGTTATTAAACACCCGAGCGGCATACTTGATCCTAACACTCCATATGCTATTGCACCGACACTTGCAAGCACCAATCCTGAGATAGAGGCATATACCTATGTTCGCAGGCTAAGTACCATATCCAATTATTCTTTTAAGTTTTTCCCCGGTGAAGCCAGGCAGGTTAAGGCTTATGAACCCGATGTGGTAAGGGTAAGCAAGGGGTTTTTTGATATTTTTGATTTTAACACGGGTGATATCAGCGCGGATGAAATGCTGGGAAGGCCTGAATCTGTAGTAATAAGCTCAAGGATTGCCGAAAAATATTATGCCGGGGTAAATCCT
>CAZWLP010000150.1:0-3593 GCA_964634565.1 uncultured Rikenellaceae bacterium
CTAAGATTTGTAAAGCCCCCCCCTTTAGGACTCGCGAAGCCCGAACGGCTGAGCAACACTACCCCCGCTACTACCAGAAGCCCGGTGTACGACAGTTCACCGGGCTCATTATTTAGACTGTTGAACAATAATACATTACAGATTGTTTTTTTTAAAAAACATCAAAATTGTCAACTTTGTAGTATAATAATAAACTAAAGTAACTATGAATAAAAGAAGGCTTTCTTTGATAGCAGGTGTAAGTTACCTGATTATATTCTTTGCGGCAATATTCGCAAATTTCTTTGTAATTGAATCCCTTGTTAATAATCCGGTCCTGACCATCCAGGAAAACCATATGATGGTTAGATTCGGAATACTGGCATTTTTGATCACGGTTATTTTTGATGTGATAGTTGCCTGGGCGCTCCTTGAACTGTATAAAGACCACATGCTGTCGGTCCTCAGTACCTTGTTCAGGATGATGCACGCGGCCATTATGGGAGTAGCAGTTTTTGCTCTCGTGGTTGCACTTTCATTAACCGGCAGCCAGGAGATTCTGAATCAGACCGACATATTTAACATAATCTGGTTGATCGGACTATTTTTCTTTGGGATACACCTGATACTTCTGGGAAGAATAATCGGCAGGCCCAGAATAATAGGTATATTTCTGGTATTTGCAGGAGCCATGTACATGGTCGATACTGCAGCGCATTTTGTACTTCCGAATTATGATGACTATGCCACAATTTTCCTGACACTGGTAGCAATCCCAAGTATTGTAGGTGAAATGGCTTTCTCAATCTGGTTGCTTGTCAAAGGAGGTAAGGAATTATAGAACCAAAGATATGAAGAAACTGATCCGGCTATTTGGATTCACCATATTATCCCTGCTCGCTATAATTATGCTGGTCGTTGGAATTTTATCCTTCCTCTATTCCCCCAGATATGTATACCGGCTGGCAAAATATAATGTAGCCGATGTATATGATTACATCCATTTCGAGAACAGAGAGATACAGGCAGCGGAAAGTGCCTTCTCTTTCACGGTAAGTATTGATGAGCCCCTGGTGGAATCTATGTTCCATGAAAAAGTAGAAGCCTACGGGTTTACCAGTCTTAATGAGTGGGCGGAAAAATCCCAGACTACTGCGCTGATAGTTGTTCGACGGGACACCCTTCTCTATGAGAAATACTTCAATGGATTTTCCAGGGATTCCTATTTTCATTCCCAGTCCATGGCCAAATCCTTTATTTCAACACTCATAGGTTGTGCCATTGAGGATGGATACATAAAAAGCGTTGAAGATCCTATGACAGCTTATATCCCGGAACTCCTGGAGAGGGATGTCCGCTTTGGAAATATTACTATCGAAAACCTGCTTATGATGCAAAGCGGCCTGAAATACAAAGAATCATATGTCCCAGGTTTAGGTATTCACGCTCCCTGGCACGATGAGGCGATAGGCTACTATCATCCTAATGTCCGCAAACTACTGCTAAAAAAGGTGGATATTTCAGGAGAACCAGGAAAATATTTTCAATACAATAATTACAATACCTCTTACCTGGGTCTGATCATAGAAAGGGCCACAGGGAAAACGGTTTCTGAATATCTTGAAGAAAATATATGGTCCAGGATCATGGAATATGATGCTCTATTCTCTGTTGACAGTAAGAGGTCGGGATTTGAATACATGCCCAGCCGCCTTATATCAAGGGCCATTGATTATGCCAGATTTGGTAAGCTGTTTCTTGATGAAGGTAATTGGGGTGGTGAACAGTTAATACCTAAAGAATGGATCCTGGAATCGACACTTGAAGACACTACAATATCCAGAGACCTATACCCGGAATGGATGGGAAGCGGAGAAAGCAGAACCTATTATAAATATCAGTGGTGGGGGCATGTAAGTAATGATTCCAGCTACCAATTCTTTGCTTCAGGTAACCTTGGCCAGGAAATCTACATTATTCCCAGGGAGGAGACCATAATCGTTCATTGCGGAAATTCACTGGAATATTATAACTCAGATGTATTGAGGAGTGCATCAGAGAAGATAAAATAAATGAAAATATATTTGATAATTACCTATCTCGCTTTGATGCTTTTATCTTGCGGGCAAAATCCGGCCTTATGGGAGGGACCCGAACTGACCAGGTCCCGGGATAAACTGACAGTTGAGCAACTGCTTGAGAACACTTCTTTGCCCCTGATAGACATGAGTTTTTTTGCAAAACCGAAATGGGCAAAACCTGCTGTCCACCATTTTTCAGGAGCCATCTATTTAGAAGATACTGAAATGATATTCCCGATAGAAAGGGCATATTATTCAGGAGAAAATATATTTCCAGGCATCACGCTGGAATTTATCAGCCATAAAGGTGAATTAATACCGATCCGGAATAAAATTTTGGTAAACGAGTTTCAGACAAATAGTCTCTGGAATGTGCTTGTCGGAACCGGCAGGATCTGGCAGGAAGAGGGAGATGGCGATTGGAGCCGTGCATCCTTTCCGCTGACATTAACCGACAGTTATATCGGGCAGGCCAGGAATTGCGTGGCAACTTTTGTCTTTAAAAAGGATACCATTAGCAATGTATTTTTGCAGTGTAGCCAGGAAACGGCAGATTTAAATGATCAGCAGGTCGGTAATATGCAAGTTTTATTACCCGCTGAATATCTATCTCGGGCATACACCGATTCACTTTCGGTTATTGAGAAGCGAAATCGTCTCAAGTCCGGTATGCTCCCAGTGTATCCATTATCTTCAATTGATGAGGATAATGAAATTGCGGACTATTTTGAAAAAGTTTTATATACCAATGCACCGACAAGTCTGGGAGCTGTAATAATAGATGAGACCATATATTTGCAGCCGCCAATAACACGTCATGGACCATTCCCTTATCCACATGAAATGCGACATTCCGTTTATTCGGTGACCAAGAGCCTGATCGGGGCGCTCACCATGTTCTATCTCGCCGAGCGCTATGGTGTAGAGATATTTGATGCGCTGGTCGTTGATTATGTCCCGGCCCTGGCAGATCATCCCGGATGGCAGGGGGTAACATTTTCACATACTCTGAACATGGTTACAGGTACTGAAGGAGGTGAGGATGCCGCGCATCTTTATGAAATTCTCGTCAAGGCCCGAACAGCTGAAGAATCGATAAACAATATTGCCAGTCTTGGTAATGATTCGGCTGACCCCGGGGAAAGTTTTAATTATGCCTCTACCAACCTTTTTGTATTGTCCTACGCCATGCAAAACTATGTTGAAAAAGAGGAGGGTATGGGAATCTCATACTGGAATCTTCTTCGCGAAAATGTGTTGGTGCCTATCGGTGCTGAAGATTTTATCTTGCGACGTACTGTTGAAAAAGACGGTTCAGCAGGCCTCCCACTGCTGGCTTATGGGGCATGGCCGACACTGGATGAAACTGCAAAAATAGCTTTGTTGTTTAATCAGGAAGGAAATTATAAGGGACAACAACTGCTAAACAGGGAAAAATGCCGTGAAGCATTTGGCCGTACCACCTGGACTGGGATAAATACCGGCAATGATTATCGGGGTAATCACTACCGGCATACCTTCTGGGCAAAAGAT
>CAZWLP010000151.1:0-3522 GCA_964634565.1 uncultured Rikenellaceae bacterium
TATTGATCCATTTATTAATCCCTCCACAAGAGTTGCAAAGGTGAGAATCGAATTACCGAATAGAGATCAAAACCTTAAGCCTGAGATGTTTGCAAATGGGGTCCTTCAATCAAAGATCGCAGAATCATCTGACCAGCTGCTAATACCGAAATCCTCTATCCTATGGACAGGTAAGAGGGCTGTTGTATATGTGAAAGTTCCTGAACGAGAATCCCCATCATTTCTTCACAGAGAAATAACCCTGGGCCCTGAGGCCGGTGACTTCTATATTGTTTCAGACGGACTGGTGGAAGGAGAAACAGTAGCTGTAAATGGTATATTTAAAATTGATGCAGCCGCTCAGCTTGAAGGAAAACCAAGTATGATGAACCCAGGTGGAGGAAAAATATCTACCGGGCATAATCATGGTGGTGAAGAAGTTATCGAAGCAAATTCCGGAGAATTATTGTTATCTGATATAACAGTTGCAAAAGAATTTAAGGATCAGCTTACTATGGTATATATTTCCTATTTAGAGATGAAAGATGCCTTTGTTGATTCAGATGCTAAAAAAGCAAGTGATGAATCATACAAAGTATCTAAAGTCCTTGAGGTAGTAGATATGAGCCTGCTGGAAGGAGAATCTCATATGGAATGGATGCGTCAACTGGAATCTCTTAAAGACGCGCTTACTTCAATTCAAGAAGCATCAGATATAGCTAAGCAACGTGAAATCTTTTCCACGCTAAATGAAACATTCTACAAAAGCCTAAAAGCCTTTGGCTTAAGTAGTATTACATCCTATTATCAATATTGTCCTATGGCTTTGGATAATACTGGGGCTTACTGGTTCAGCGATTCAGAGGAAATTTTTAATCCTTATTTTGGCGATGAGATGTTGAAGTGTGGAGAGGTAAAAGAAATAATTAAACACAAGTGATTATTTAAATAACAGAGCAAATTAATTATTAATTAAAACAATTATTATGAAAACAAGATTATTAAGTTTAGTAAGCGTATTTCTGTTAGGTTCTGTAGCATTATTTGCACAGGATAAAGCAGAGAAAGTGAAAGTCTATGGAAATTGCGGTATGTGTGAAACTCGTATCGAGAAAGCCGCAAATGAAGTTGACGGTGTTACTTCAGCTGAATGGGACAAAGAAACCAAAATGTTGGAAGTAAAATTCGATAGCAAAAAGGCCGATGTGCATAAAGTACATATGGCTGTAGCAAAGGTTGGGCATGACACTGATATGCATAAAGCCAAGGATGATGTGTACAATGCACTACCTGGATGTTGCAAATATGAACGACCAAAAGAAAAATCAAAGAAGCACTAAGTATCAGTACAGAATTTGGTAAAACACACCATTCGGGTATTGGAATAATTTATGTATCCGACGTTGTATGGCATATCGATTAAAAGGGGCATGAAAAATGGTGAGAACAATTAACAGAAAAAATAGCTGGTTATCCTACTTAGTAGGGTAACCTGTTATTTCGATTATTCACAAACTCGAGTCATAAATAATGTTTAAAAGTACATATATAATTTCAAAAATGGATTGTCCTTCTGAAGAATCCCTAATCACGATGAAACTGAATGAGCTTTCCATTATTAAAAATCTGGTCTTCGATATTGAAAACCGGAAACTTACAATCTTTCATTCTGAAGACAGTGTGGAAATCGAAGATAGTTTAAAAGAACTCAATTTAGGGTCAGAACGCAAAGATACTGCCATTGTCAAGCATGAAGAATTTATAGACAATCCATTGGCACAGTCAAGGCTTCTTTGGACAGTACTGATTATCAATTTTGCTTTTTTTATTATTGAAATCACCACTGGTTTCGTTTCAAAATCTATGGGTTTGGTTGCCGATTCGTTGGACATGTTGGCAGATGCCCTGGTCTACGGTCTTAGCCTTTGGGCAGTTGGATCTACGGTAATCCGAAAGAAAAAAGTAGCAAAACTTAGTGGGTATTTTCAACTGGCATTAGCTCTGATTGGTCTGATTGAAGTAATCCGTAGATTTATAAGTTTTGATGCTATACCAGATTTTAGAATGATGATTATTGTATCAATACTGGCATTAATTGCCAATTCAATCTGCCTCTATTTATTGCAGAAATCTAAGAGTAAAGAAGCACATATGAAAGCTACCATGATTTTTACATCAAATGATATTGTAATCAATACTGGTATAATTATAGCGGGTATTTTAGTACTATTGACCCATTCTAGGTATCCTGACTTAATCATTGGATCTTTAGTTTTTTTAATAGTGGTAAGAGGAGCTTTCAGGATATTAAAACTTGGAAAATAAACAAATATGGCACATTCGCATAAACATAATATTCGCAGAGGATATAACAAGGCATTTGCAATTGGTATTGGCTTGAACGTAATCTTTGTAGGAGTTGAGATATTTTATGGATTGATAGCAAATTCTTCAGCATTATTAGCTGATGCGGGACATAATGCCAGTGATGTTTTAAGTTTGATATTCGCATGGACAGCAGTCTGGCTTGCGACTATGAAACCAAAAGGGAAATATACTTATGGTTTGCGTAAAACTACAATCCTTGTATCTATTCTAAACGCACTATTGCTTTTCGGTGCAGTCATCGCTATTGGTTGGGATGCAATTGGCAAATTTAAAAATCCTGCACCAGTTGCTGGGACTCAAGTAATGATAGTTGCAGGAATAGGTGTGGTAATTAACACCTTTACAGCCTTACTATTTATCAAAGGAAAGAAAGATGATTTAAATATCAAAGGGGCATTCCTTCACATGGCAGCCGACGCTGGAGTATCTTTCGGTGTAGTGATTGCTGGATTAATGATAAAACTTACAGGAATTCAATGGATTGACTCTGTAATGAGTTTTGTAATCATTCTGGGTATTCTCTGGGGCACATGGCGTTTATTTACTGATTCCATTGATTTAGCACTGGATGCGGTACCAAAGCATATAAAACTTGAAGAAGTACGAAAGTTCCTTTTATCTCAGGATGGGGTTGATGACATTCATGATTTACACATTTGGGCAATGAGTACAACACAAATTGCACTAACAGCTCACCTGATTATGCCCGATGGTACTTATGATGGTTTTATTTCTAAGTTGCAAGAGAAACTCGAAAAAAGCTTTGGAATAGGTCATACTACTTTGCAAATTGAGAATGAGAGAATTATAAATGATTGTAACACTGAATGCTAATATTGGCAGTTATAGATAATAAAAACAAGTCATTGATGGCCTATGGTGCACTTCTATGATGGTCGTCGATTCAAAGCATAAGCATTATTATGGGTTATTTACTATTAAAACCTGGACAACATTTCTCACGTCTAAATTTCGACCACACACATTTTGCTGTCTTCGCCACCCAAAAGAGTGTTTTCCCATTACTCACCATTAGCTTTCTTTTGCCCCCGCTCCTACTTGGTTCTATTCTTTATGATAGGTTGATCTATGCAGATAATTCACCCGTATTTACTTCTAAGCTATTCAACATAATGCTATTACATTATAGGCAAA
>CAZWLP010000152.1:0-3442 GCA_964634565.1 uncultured Rikenellaceae bacterium
GAACGGGGAAAAAATTATTATCATTATATTTGTGCTAATTCAAACACCTTATAATGATGCGGAAAATTGTTCTCCTTGTATTAGTTATCCTACCTGCAATCTTCACTTTCTTACAATGCAGCCACGACTCGGATAACAATAATGATCTTACAATAATAAGCTCTTCTGTTAGTGACTTAAATAGCCCATTCTACCTTTCTACCGACACTTATAAAAGCAAGCATAAAGAACTTCCTATTGGAGTATTTGACTCAGGGACCGGTGGACTGGCAGTCCTTGAAGCAATACTTACACTTGATGAGTTTAATAACACAACAAATATCCCAGGCAGTGATGGTATACCAGACTTTATCTCAGAATCTTTTATTTATCTGGCTGATGAAGCAAATATGCCTTATGGCAGATACGATGCAGAAGGTAAAGCTGAGTTCCTGAGAGAACTTGTTGTTAAAGATGTAATCTTTCTGGCCGGAACGAAATACTATATGTCGCCCGACGACAAAACGCCACAGACAAACAAATTACCTGTAAAAGAGATAGTTATTGCATGTAACACTGCAACAGCCTATGGACTTGAGACTGTTAAAGATGCTGCTCAAATATGGGGGCTGCCTGTAAAGATTACAGGAATAATTGAAGCTGGTGCAAAAGACGCTATCAGGGTGGTCAAAGATGGTGATATTAAAGAACCTCTTATAGCAGTCTTTGCCACTGAAGGAACATGCTCCTCAGGCGGGTATCCCAAAACAATAATCGGGCAGGCCGGAGAATATCTTCCAGACATAAATATAAAGGTGGTTCAGCAGGCCGGGATAGGGCTGGCAGGTGCAATTGATGGAGATATCAACTATATAGACCCCATAGCTGCCAGGGCCAGGTCAGCTGATAAGTACTTTGGCCCGGATATAGGAACCAAAGATTATCCACTGGATATAAGACTATGGGAAGACTATAATTTCGCAGGAGAGAATGAATTATTTATTAAAACCGGCCCCGAAGGTGACACCTCAATTGTACAGTTAAACAGCGTAAGAAATTATGTAAGGTATATGGTAACCAGCCTTGTAAAAAATGTGTCCGAAAACTATCCCGATCGTTCAATAGATATTGCTATACTGGGATGCACACACTACCCCTACGAGGAAAATGAAATACGGAATCATTTCAAATACCTGAAAAACAAACCAGAGTATAAAAATATAATTCCTGACTCTATAATATTTATTGATCCTTCCATATCACTGGCCTCAACACTTTATACAAACCTGGTAAGCAGTGATCTGCTGGCCAATAATTCAATAAATAAGAGCGAATTTTATATCTCTGTTCCAAATACTCTTCTTAAAGAGAACATTATTGATGAAAATATGGAATTCCCCTATAATTGGAAGTATGGTCGAAATATAAATTCCGGTCTCCAGTATGTCAAAATTGTACCCTTCTCTGAACAGTGGATAGGTGCAGAAATAAGAGAAAGAATAAAGGTCAACCTTCCGGCAACGTATAATATCATGAAATGAAAAGAATAGCTTTATCTACACTAACAATTCTCATTACCCTCTTTCTGTTTACGCAATGCTCCAAAGAATACGACATTGTAATACAGGGAGGTACAATCTACGAAGGAACTTACAAATTGCCATATATTGCTGATATCGGAATTATAAATGATAAAATTGTTGATATCGGAAAAATTAAAACAGGCGACGCAAGGATAATTGATGCCAGCAGGTTAATAGTGGCACCCGGTTTTATAGATATTCATACCCATTGCGACGGGGCATTTAATAATCCTGATCTTCTTGCTGCAGAGAACTACCTTACCCAGGGTGTAACAACAGTAGTAACAGGTAATTGCGGTGACGGGACATACAGGGTAAAGGAGACATTTGCTAAGCTCGACTCATCAGGCTTTGGTCCGAATGTAATACACCTGGTAGGACATAATACTATTAGAAAGGCTGTAATGGGAATGGAGGACAGGGACCCCACGGAGGAGGAGATGCAGAAAATGAAATCACTGGCCGCAAGAGCCATGAAAGGTGGTGCGGCGGGATTATCCAGCGGATTGTTTTATGCCCCTGGCAGTTATGCAAAAACTGAGGAAGTAATTGAAATAGCTAAGACAGTAAGCGAGTATGGAGGAATATATACCTCTCACCTGAGGGATGAAAGTGATTATTCCATAGGACTGATTAATGCTCTGAAAGAAGCAATCAATGTAGGTGAGGTAAGTGGATTGCCTGTACAGATATCACATATTAAAGCTCTTGGGAAGCCGGTATGGGGACTGTCTGATAAGGTTTGTGGTATTATTGAAGAAGCCCGCGAAAGGGGTATTAAGGTTATGGCCGACCAATACCCCTACCCTGCATCGAGCACATCGCTTGCAGCAGCTGTTATACCCAGGTGGGTCCAGGCTGAAGGTGCTATAAAGGAAAATCTTAGTAACAAAAAGCTGCTCCCCGGTATAATAGAGGAAATAAGCTATAATATTGAACGCCGTGGAGGACCTGAGTCGCTGGTAGTAGTATCATTCTCTCAAAATATTGCATATTCAGGAAAAAACCTTGAAGAAATAAGCCAGATGCTTGAGCTGCCTGTTGAAGAGACAGTAGTATATCTCTGCCTTATGGGTTCACCTTCAATTATTTCATTTAATATGGACGAATATGATGTTAATAATTTTATGAAGAAGGATTATGTTATGACCTGTTCTGACGGTCATGTGCCGATATCAAAAGATGAGAAGGTTCATCCCCGTAGCTACGGTGCATTTACAAGAAAGATAAGAAAATATGTAATTGATGATGAATTGATTTCAATGGAGCATGCAATAAGAGCGGCAACATCACTTCCTGCATCTATGCTTGGTTTAACTGACAGAGGCATGATTAAAAAAGGATATATAGCCGATATAGTAATTTTTGATCCTGAAAATATAAGTGATAAAGCAAGTTTTGAAGACCCCCAGCAATACAGTAGCGGATTACCATACCTTATTGTAAACGGAAAAATTGTAATTGAGAATAGCATATTCACCGGTTATCTGGCCGGAAAACCACTACGATTAAACAATTATTAACAACCAAGATTTTAAAACCTGATCCCCATTATTGTAATATCATCAACCTGGCATTCATCTCCTTTCCATTCTGTATGGGCATCTAAAAGCAGTTGGCTTTGTTTGTCCATTGGCATAGTACTTATTTCAAGAAGGATCTTACGAAAGATGGATGGTTTCATCTTCTTCTGCCTGGGTCCTCCAAACTGATCTGCATATCCATCAGTAAATAAGTAGAGTACATCTCCTTTCTTAATACCGATTTTCTGAAACGAAAACTTCTCGGCAAACATGTAATAAGACACAGGCATTCTATCACCTCTGAATTCCATAATTTTATTATCGCGAATAATATACATTGTACTGAATGCCCCTGCG
>CAZWLP010000153.1:0-3158 GCA_964634565.1 uncultured Rikenellaceae bacterium
ATGAAAGATTTAGTACTCAACTATGTAATAAACGAGTACCAGGAAGACGAAGATGATGAGATAACTTATGATACTCCACTTATTTCCGGTGGTTTTGTTGATTCATTTTCAATGGTTTCTCTAAAGGTTTTTCTTGAGAAGAAGTTTAATATTTCAATACCTGATGAAAAGGCAACGCCCGAGGCATTTGACTCGGTTAATAAGATTGTATCTCTTGTAGAAAGTTTTGTTAAATAAGTATTCGTATAAAGAGTGCTTAGTTGGCAAACCTCGCTAATCGATAATTATTAATCAATAATCATAATAATACAACTATGAGTTACAGTAATAAATTAAAAGATTTATATAAAAACCAGTTGAATGATATAAGGGGAGCGGGGATATTTAAGGAGGAAAGATTTATTCATTCAAGCCAGGCAGCAGATATTGAAGTTGAATTTCCATCAGGATCTGAATTAAAAAGCGCAATAAATATGTGCGCAAACAATTACCTTGGCCTCTCGAGTCATCCCGACGTTATTAAAGCAGCACATGCAGGCCTCGATACAAGAGGTTACGGAATGTCATCAGTAAGGTTTATTTGTGGCACACAGGATATCCACAGAGAACTGGAAAGCAGGGTAACAGAATTCCTGGGCACCGAAGATACTATCCTCTTCCCCTCGTGTATGGATGCCAATGCAGGAGTATTTGAGGCCTTGCTTACAAGTGAGGATATAATGATCTCCGACAGGCTGGTTCATGCATCAATAATCGATGGAATGAGACTCTGCAGCGCCGAGCACGATACATTTAAGCACTCCAATATGGAGCACCTCGAACAGAAGCTCCAGCTACACCAGAATAAGAGAATAAAGATGGTTATTACCGATGGTGTATTCTCTATGGATGGAGACCTTGCAAAGCTCGATGTAATGGCAGACCTGTGCGATAAATATGATGCTCTTCTTTTTGTAGACGATTCTCATGCTTCCGGATTTATCGGAAAAACAGGCCGTGGTACTCATGAATATTGTGGTGTAATGGGCCGTATAGATATAATTACTACAACCTTCGGCAAGGGACTTGGTGGAGCATCGGGAGGATGTGTATCGGGGCGGAAAGAAATAGTTGAGATGTGCCGACAAAAAGCACGGCCCTACCTGTTCTCCAATACAATTGCGCCGGTGGTTGTATCGGGCGTGCTCGAAGTATTTAATATATTATCGGGAAGTACTGAGCGAAGAGATAAACTGGAAGAAAATACTAATTTCTGGCGAAAGGGCCTGATTGATGCAGGCTTCGTTATAAAGGAAGGCGATAGCCCTATTGTACCTGTTATGCTGTTTAATGCAAAATTATCACAGGACTTTTCACGCGACCTCTTTAATGAAGGGATTTATGCCATTGGCTTCTTCTTCCCTGTGGTACCTAACGGACAGGCAAGGATCAGAACCCAGATATCAGCCGGACACGAGATGCATCACCTTGAGAAAGCACTTGATGCCTTTATAAAGATTGGTAAGAAATATGAAATACTGGGTCTGAGCAAGCAGGAGATTATTGCTAAGTACGGACTCTGAAAAAAAGGTTGAATTGCCACCGGAGGTGGCTGGTTTAATAAGTTTAAATAGTTTAAAGGGCTGCGGATTATTCCGTGGCCCTTCTGTTTGAGGCAAACGACTAAGGGCGAACGACAAACGGAAATCTGCAGGGAGACCCCCTGCTCCCTTTGTCTTTAGTCTTTGGTCTTTCGTCACTCTCTAAACAAACTCCCTCAAACTCATTCTCAACTCCCTCAAACTTATTTTCACCCTTTCCTGACATAATTCATATTAAACATATAAGCTTATTTGCTGTTTATATTGTAATTTTGTGGCCAATTTAATGACTGTCACCCGAAGAGAATGGAACAATAATAAAAATAGATTCCTTATTACATTCGGAATAACAAAAGATAAAATATCCATAAAATGTATAAAGCATTTCAAGAGCACCTGGAAAAGGAGCTTGTAAATATTAAAGAGGCTGGATTATTTAAGGACGAAAGGATTATCGGATCTCCTCAATCATCTGAAATACAATTAACTGATGGGTCTAAAGTACTTAATTTTTGTGCTAATAATTACCTGGGATTATCGAATAGCCCTGAACTGATTGATGCAGCTAAATCGGCGCTTGATACTCATGGATATGGCATGTCGTCGGTCAGATTTATCTGTGGTACAACAGACCTTCACAAGGAGCTTGAGCAGAAAATTGCTTCATTCTTTGGAACAGAGGACACGATTCTTTATGCAGCATGTTTTGATGCAAACGGCGGGGTATTTGAACCCCTGCTAACCAGTGAAGATGCAATAATCTCCGATTCTCTAAACCACGCTTCAATTATTGACGGAGTAAGGCTCTGTAAGGCAAAGAGATACAGGTATGAAAATGCCGATATGGAAGACCTGGAGCATAACCTGGCTGCTGCACAGGTACAGAGATACAGGCTTATTGTAACGGATGGTGTTTTTTCTATGGACGGAAATGTTGCTCCACTGGATAAAATTCTGAAGCTGGCCGAGAAATATGATGCTATGGTAATGGTAGATGAGTCTCATTCGGCAGGCGTTGTCGGAAAAACAGGACGTGGTGTAACAGAGCTCTTTAATGTTAAAGGAAGGGTTGAAATTATAACCGGTACCCTGGGAAAGGCCTTTGGTGGTGCAATTGGAGGCTTTACAACAGGCAAGAAAGAAATTATAGAGATGCTTCGACAAAGATCCAGGCCTTACCTCTTTTCCAATTCCATCCCTCCCCTGGTTGCTTCGGCAGGAATCAGAATGGTTGATATGATGACAGAGACCAATAAGCTGCAGGATAAGCTTCATAGCAATACCGACTATTTTATGGAAAAAATGAGCAGCCTGGGTTTTGACATTAAACCTACCCAGTCTGCTATCTGTGCTGTTATGCTTTACGATGCAAAACTATCGCAGGAATTTGCGGCACGACTGCTAAAGGAAGGAATATATGTAATTGGTTTTTATTACCCCGTTGTTCCTAAAGACAAGGCGCGAATCAGGGTTCAGCTTTCGGCAGCCCACGACAGGGTACACCTGGATAAGGCAATTGATGCTTTCGAAAAGATTGGTAAAGAGCTGGGGGTAATTAGCTAGTTGCTCGCTGTGCTC
>CAZWLP010000154.1:0-3123 GCA_964634565.1 uncultured Rikenellaceae bacterium
ATTAGCTAGTTGCTCGCTGTGCTCACGTATTTGGTTATTGGTTATTTGTTCGCTGTGCTCACGTAATTGG
The DNA here is from genome assembly GCA_964634565.1 of uncultured Rikenellaceae bacterium. Lineage (GTDB taxonomy): Bacteria > Bacteroidota > Bacteroidia > Bacteroidales > VadinHA17 > JAUVKT01. The sequence continues at coordinate 71 of CAZWLP010000154.1, forward strand.
TTATTGGTTCGCTGTGCTCACGTAATTGGTTATTTGCTCGCTGCGCTCGCGTTAATGGTTATTTGTTGCTTCGCAACGTAACCGGGAATTTTTTAAGCAATATACGCTGCCGTCAGGCAGCTAATAACTATTAACCAATTACGCGAACAAAGTGAGCAAATTACGATGCGACAGCATCAAGTTACGCGAACAAAGTGAGCAAATTACGATGCGACAGCATCAAGTTACGCGAACAAAGTGAGCAAATTACCCTCCTTACGCCCCAAAATAAAGAGTCCCGGAACCTGATCAGATCCCGGGACTGCTCTTTTCCATAAAATATATTAACCACATTTAGAAGAGCCACAATCGGTACATATCAGGCATCCTTCCTGATAAATTACATTCTCTGAGCCACATTCTTCACACTTTCCCTTGGCCTTTGTTCCGTTTGGAATATATCTTTTCAGCGCTCTTTCAACTCCATTCTTCCATGAATTAATAAAGGCATCATCAAGGCGGAGCGACTGAACCAGGTTAACCACATGAGGGATCGACATGCCATGTCTGAGAACACCTGATATTAGCTTGGCATAATTCCAGAATTCAGGCTTAAACATATGAGACAATCCCCCGAGCGTGTTTTTGTAACCATACTTATCGGTATACTGGAAATCGTACCTGCTCTTACCTTCTTCGTCCTTGGTCTTGATAATTGTACCCTTTACAATGGATTTGGGTATAGGATACATCTCTTCATCAGCCAATCCTGTAAATATTTCATAAGGACGTCCGTCATGCAGGCCTACAAAGGCTATCCACTTTTCATCATTATTATTAAACCTGATAATATCCGCTTCAAGGGATCTGGGGCGTTTTTGTATTTTATTTTCCTGATCTGACTTATTTGAAACAAGTACCCCACTCCTGGATCCGTCGCGATATACTGTAGCTCCCTTACATCCCGACTCCCATGCTGCAAGATATAGTTCACTAACCATATCTTCTTTTACATCCTTAGGTATATTAATGGTTACACTTATTGAGTGGTCAACCCACTTCTGTATGGCACCCTGCATCCTTACTTTTGCCAGCCAGTCAACATCGTTAGCTGTGGCTTTATAATATGGCGATTCTTTGATTATTTCCTGAATTGTCTCATCGCTCATATTCCTCACTTCTTTGGTATCGTATCCCTTTATCTTCATATAATCGATAAACTTGTGATGGAATACATTATACTCTTCCCATGAATCACCTACCTCATCCTTATAGGATACAACAACATCTTTATCATTCGGGTTAACCTTTCTCCTCCTCTTATACACCGGCATAAATACCGGTTCTATTCCGGAGGTTGTCTGTGTCATCAGACTTGTTGTTCCTGTTGGCGCAATAGTCAGAAGGGCTATATTCCTTCTTCCATGTTCTTCCATTTGCTTATACAGGTCGGGATCTGCTTCCTTAAGCCTGCTGATAAACGGGTTATTCCTTTCACGTGCCGCATCATAGATCTCAAATGCACCCCTGTCTTTAGCCAGATTAGATGAAGATCGATAAGCCTCCACAGCTAGTGTCTTATGAACCTCAACCGAGAAATCGCTTGCTGCATCTGTACCATATACCAGACCAAGGGATGCGAGCATATCGCCTTCGGCAGTTATACCAATTCCTGTTCGTCGTCCTTCTTCAGACTTCCTCCTTATATTGGCCCAGAGGTTTCTTTCTGTACTTTTTATCTCTGTGCTTTCCGGATCGTTATCTATTTTGGCAATTATAGCATCAATTTTCTCGAGCTCCAGATCGATAATATCATCCATTATCCTCTGGGCAAGGTGCACATGCTCCTTAAACAGGTCGAAATCAAACTTTGCATCCTGGGTAAACGGATTATTTACATAACCATAAAGGTTAAGAGCCAGCAGACGGCAACTATCATAAGGACATAATGGAATTTCACCACAGGGGTTGGTCGATACAGTTTTGTATCCCAGATCTGCGTAACAATCAGGAACACTTTCCCTTTCTATTGTATCCCAGAAAAGAACTCCCGGCTCGGCAGATTTCCATGCATTATGAACTATCTTTCTCCAGAGTTCGCGGGCGTCAATAGTTTTTTCGTAGCTCGGCGTATCAGAGTCGATAGGATATTGCTGCTTAAACTCTTTTCCTTCCTTAACAGCCTCCATAAACTCGTCGGTTATTTTAACCGATACATTTGCTCCGGTAACTTTACCTGCCTCAAGCTTTGCATCAATAAAATGCTCAGAATCGGGATGCTTAACAGATATTGACAACATAAGCGCCCCTCTTCTTCCATCCTGGGCCACTTCACGGGTTGAGTTAGAATACCTCTCCATAAAGGGCACAACACCCGTAGATGTTAATGCGCTATTTAATACGGGCGAACCCTGAGGTCTTATATGTGACAGGTCGTGTCCAACACCACCTCTTCTTTTCATTAGTTGCACCTGCTCCTGATCTATCTTCAGTATTCCTCCATATGAATCAGAATTACCATCATTACCTATAACAAAGCAATTAGATAAGGATGCTATCTGGTAGGGATTTCCAATGCCCGTCATCGGGCCACCCTGAGGAACAATATATTTAAAGCCCCTCAGCACCTCGTATATCCTCTCTTCTGAAACCGGATTGGGATATTTCTTCTCTATACGGTGAATCTCCTTTGCCAGTCTGTGATGCATCTCATCAGGACTCTTCTCAAACAGATTCCCGTACGAATCTTTTAATGCATATTTGTTGGCCCAGACAACAGCAGCGAGATTATCACCATTGAAATAATTATTGCTTGCTGCAATAACTTCATCATGTGAATAAACCTGTTCGGTCTTTGTCTCCTTTGTCTCCTTTATTAAAACTTCCACTCCCGTCTTCATATCATCTTTTTTCTCTTCAAGCTCAAAAGATAACTCCTGATTTTCTTCTGTTTCCTCGGAGGCAATCGCAGATTTTTCAAGAAATAATTCTCCCATTTACACTCGAATATTTGTAATCGTGTTGATTATTAATACGTTGAATTTTGATAAGTAACTCTACCAGGTTTTGCTAAA
>CAZWLP010000155.1:0-3104 GCA_964634565.1 uncultured Rikenellaceae bacterium
ACGTTGCGCAGCAACAAATAACCATTAACGCGAGCAAAGCGAGCAATTAACCATTAACACTAGCAAAGCGAGCACATGTACATAAACTGTCATACATATTATAGTTTAAGATACGGTACCTATTCCGTGGAAGGATTAATAACAGCAGCAAAAGCAGTAAAGGCAGAGGTAATAGCACTGACGGATATAAACAACTCGACAGGGGTCCCTTATTTTATTACCAAATGCATTAAAGCAGGAATAAAGCCGGTAGTCGGCATAGAATTCAGAGACAAAAACAGGTTGCTCTATATTGGCCTGGCCAGAAACAGCGAAGGACTGCGTGAACTGAATGAATTTCTTTCAAAACACAATATAGGCGGAGAACCTTTGCCCTTTCCTGCCCCGGTATTCAAAAATGCATACACAATATACCATATTGGAAACAGGCCAAAACGCCTTAAGGAAAATGAGTATATCGGGATTAAACCTTCAGAAGCGGGAAGACTTATTAGTAATCTCTCTCAACTAAACAGGGATAAAATGGTTGTTCTTCAACCTGTTACATTTAATGATGCCGATAATTACGAGGTGCACCGCAACCTCAGGTCAATCGACAATAATATCCTGCTCAGTCACCTGAAAGAGTCTCAGCAGGCTGCCCCCGATGAGTATTTTATCTCTCACGACAGGATAATTAAGGCCTTTAGTCAATATCCGGGTATAGTGGTAAATACCTTCAATCTGCTCGACGATTGCAATATATCACTGGATCTTAAAGGATTAAAGAACAAGAAGGTATTCTCATCCAGCAGGTATAACGACAAATTACTACTTGAGAAACTGGCATGGGATGGCATGGAATACAGGTATGGAAAAAGCAATTATGAAGCACAAAAAAGAATAGAACATGAACTGAGTATTATCGACAGCCTGGGATTTTCATCCTACTTCCTGATCACATGGGATATAATCAGGTACTCAATGTCTCGTGGATTCTACCATGTAGGTCGCGGCAGTGGCGCAAATTCAATTATTGCTTACTGCCTGAAGATCACTAATGTTGATCCAATTAACCTGAACCTTTACTTTGAGAGATTTCTAAACCCTAAAAGAAGTACGCCACCAGATTTTGATATAGACTATTCATGGAAGGAAAGAGATGAAGTGCTGGATTACATTTTTAAGCGCTATGGAGACAGGCATACTGCATTGCTTGGAACAATAAACACCTTCAGGGGCAAGTCAATTGTCCGCGAGCTGGGAAAGGTTCACGGTCTCCCGAAGGAGGAGATAGATTCCTTAATCAGCAATCCATCCGCCACGGAAAACAGAAATGCAATAAGCACAAAGATCTTTGACATCGGCATGCGTATAGCTGATTTTCCCAATATAAGAAGCATTCACGCCGGAGGTGTCCTTATTTCTGAAGATCCTATAAGCTGCTATACCGCTCTTGACATGCCCCCTAAAGGTTTTCAAACCACCCAGTGGGATATGTATGTGGCTGAAGAAATAGGGTATGAAAAACTTGACATACTGAGCCAGAGAGGTATCGGTCATATTAAGGAAAGTGCCGATATAATAAAGGAAAACAGAAATATTACTGTTGATATACATGATGTTAAGAAGTTTACAACAGATATTAAAGTTAAAGAATTCCTGAGTAGCGGGGAGACAAAAGGGTGCTTCTATGTTGAGAGTCCGGCCATGCGCGGACTGCTTAAGAAGCTGAAATGCAGCGACTACCCCACCCTTGTTGCAGCAAGTTCGGTTATAAGACCCGGAGTTGCACGATCGGGCATGATGAAGGCCTATATACAGCGCTTTCATAATCCCGGCAGCTTTGAGTACCTGCACCCTGTAATGAAAGAACAGCTGAGTGAAACCTTTGGTGTAATGGTATACCAGGAAGATGTACTGAAGATTTGTCACCACTTTGCCGGACTCGACCTCTCAGATGCAGATACACTGAGGAGAGCTATGAGTGGCAAGTACAGGTCGAAAACAGAAATAATGAAGATCACAGACAGGTTCTTTGATAATTGCAGAAAGAAGGGCTACCCCGAGAGCCTGATTAAAGAAGTATGGAGACAGATTGAGTCTTTCGCGGGCTACTCCTTCTCCAAAGCCCATTCCGCATCATACGCGGTTGAAAGTTACCAGAGCCTTTACCTGAAGGCCCACTATCCGCTTGAATTCATTGTTGCTGTTATCAATAATTCTGGCGGATTCTATCATACATGGGTTTATGTGCACGAGGCACGCAGATACGGAGCAGATATCCAGCAACCATCTGTTAACCACAGTAATTATACCACTTCTATAAAGGATAAGACTATCTATCTTGGCCTTATCCATATAGAAGGACTGGAGAGTTCGCTTTCGGCATCAATTGAGACGATCAGGGAACAGGAAGGCTGTTTCAGGGGACTGGGCGACTTTATTGCCCGTATCAGGCCCGGACTGGAACAGCTCCTTCTCCTGATAAGGACCGGAGCCTTCCGCTTTACAGGTAAAAGTAAACCCGAATTACTATGGGAGGCCCACCTGCTTGTAAATAAGCATAAGCCTGAACCCAGTAGCACTCTCTTCGATCCCGAAGCAAAGGAATATAAACTGCCTGAGCTTGATAAGCATACTATTGAAGATGCATATGATGAAATTGAGTTACTGGGCTTCCCGGTAAGCATAAGCTGGTTTGATCTGCTAAAAACAAGCTTCAGAGGAGAAATAGCAGCCAGCGACATGGAAAATTATATTGGACAGAAAGTCAGGATGATAGGACATCTGGTAACAGTTAAGAATATTAAGACAATAAGAAAGGAGTGGATGAGCTTTGGCTGCTTTATCGACGAAGAAGGCAGCTTCTTCGATACAACTCACTTTCCACCATCACTCAGGACCCATCCCTTCAGAGGCAGCGGCACATACCTTCTGCTGGGTAAGATTGTCGAAGAGTTCGGGTTTCCGTCGATGGAGGTGGAAAAAATGGCCCGCTTACCTGTTAAACCTGATCCAAGGTATTAGCAGGGGGCAGGGAGCCAGCCTACGCTAAAGCTACGGCTGACAAAACAAAGAGCTAAGCTTAATAAAGCCTTGAGTCTTGAGTCTTGAGTCTTGAG
>CAZWLP010000156.1:0-3058 GCA_964634565.1 uncultured Rikenellaceae bacterium
TGGGATTTCAAGCTAGAGTCAAGTCAGCAGCTTAAACTGGTAGTTAAGGTAACTACATTTGAGCAGGCTTCAGATGCTCCTGCAAGCGGTTGTGTAGCTATTTTGTTTGGATTTAAGATTAAATAAAGGGATTTAAATATATCAGATAAAGGCGCTTTTATGGCGCCTTTTTTTATAGTTTCTCCTTAAGAAATCTGCCAGTGTGAGAGTTCTTACATTTAATAAGGTCTTCGGGCGTACCTGCAAATATTACCTCACCACCATTTTCCCCTCCTTCCGGTCCGAGGTCAATAAGCCAGTCGGCATTTTTGATCATCTCAACATTATGCTCGATCAGTATAACTGAATGACCTCTTTCAACCAGGGCATTTATGGATTTAAGCAATTTGTTTATGTCGTGAAAATGTAAACCTGTTGTTGGCTCGTCAAAAATAAATAGCATAATCTGATCATTTCTGTCGAGACTTAAATAATATGCAAGTTTGACTCTTTGACTCTCTCCTCCTGAAAGTGTGGAGGAAGACTGTCCCAGTTTTATATAGCCCAGTCCGACATCGGCGAGGGGAGTTAGCTTTTTTACTATTTTCTTTTCTGTCTTGCCTTCGGATTCTGAGAAAAACTCTAAGGATTCGTTGATGGTCATTTCAAGAACATCATATATGTTTTTCTTATTATATTTTACTTCCAGGATATCTTTCTTAAACCTTTTTCCCTTGCAGCTTTCGCATACCAGCTGAACATCGGCCATAAACTGCATTTCAACCTTAATGGTTCCTTCCCCCAGGCATTCCTCGCATCTTCCTCCATCAACATTAAATGAGAAATGTGAGGCCTTGTAATCGTTCTGCTGTGAAAGTTGTTGATCTGCATACAATTTTCTGATCTCGTCAAAAGCCTTTAGATAGGTTACCGGATTTGATCTGCTTGACTTGCCTATGGGATTTTGATCTACCATCTCCACGGCATCAATAGAGTTAATGTCGCCAGATATCTCAGAGTGTTTACCCGGCTTGGCTCCAAAACCCTCAATTGCATTTTTCAGGGCAGGATACAATATTGTTGAAACAAGTGATGATTTGCCTGAACCGCTAACACCGGTAACCAGCGTTATCGTATTGAGTGGAAACCGTACGTCAATGTCTTTAAGATTATTTTCGCGTGCACCCTTTATTTCAATATAACTATTCCATCTTCTTCTTATTGAAGGTACGGGTATTGACTTTTTCCCTGTCAGATAATCGCAGGTTAGTGATTTTCCATTTTTTACGTTTTCCGGGGGTCCGTCAAACACCACTTCTCCTCCAAATCTTCCGGCCTCGGGTCCGATGTCAATCAGCCTGTCTGCCTTTTTTATTATTTCTTCTTCGTGCTCAACAACCAGTACAGTATTTCCCATGTCCCTTAACTCCTGTAATACATTTACAAGGAGATGAGTATCCCTGGGGTGCAGTCCAATACTTGGTTCATCGAGAATATATAGCGAACCCACCAGGCTGCTGCCAAGCGAAGTGGCAAGATTTATCCTCTGCGATTCACCTCCGGAAAGTGATGATGAAAGCCTGTTTAATGTTAAGTAGGACAGACCAACTTCATTAAGGAATTTTAATCTGGATTTTATTTCAATTAAGATTCTTTCAGCCAGCTTGTAATCTGATTTATTAAGTTTTATTGTGGATATAAAATCCAGTAGATCTCCAACAGGCATATTAGTGAGATCCCATATGGGTTTTTTGCATATCATTACATAACCTGCTTCCCTTTTGAGCCTGTTGCCATTGCATTCAGGACAGATTGTTTTGCCCCTGTATCGGCTTAACATTACCCTGTACTGAATTTTGTATTTCTTTTCTTCAAGATACTCAAAGAACCTGTTCAGTCCGTAGAAATAGTTATTGCCGGTCCAAACCAGCCTCTTTTGCTCATCAGATAGTTTATACCATGGCTTATGTATGGGGAAGTTATACTTATCAGCACTCATTATCAGCCGCTCCTTCCACTTTTTCATCTTTTCTCCCTTCCAGCACACTATAGCATCTTGATAAACAGATAAATTCTGATCGGGAATTACCAGATCCTCATCGATGCCAATAATTTTACTGTAGCCTTCACATACCGGGCATGCACCAAGTGGATTATTAAAACTGAACAGATGTTCCGATGGTTCTTCAAATAATATCCCGTCGGATTCGAATTTATTTGAGAAACTTTCAATATCTAAATTATTGTCACTGCTGATCCCTATATCACAATGCCCTGAACCTGAAGTAAATGCTGTCTCAATAGAGTCTGCATACCTGCTCAGATCATCAGGCTCACCAGTGCTTTTAAACCTGTCAACAATAATATGGAATTTTTCATCAGCGCCTGGCAGGTAATCAATCTGATCACCATCTATCCTGACAATTTCTCCATCAGCATTCAGCACTCTTGTAAACCCCTGCTGTACTATAAATCCGAAAAATGTTCTGGCATCAATCTTATCTGGTAATATAAGTGGGGATAGGATAAGCACCTTACTGCCATGTGGTAGAGAAGAAATATATCTTACTACATCATCTGCAGAATGTCGCTTAACCTCTTTGCCGCTTACAGGTGAATATGTTTTTCCAATCCTTGAATATAATAATCTCAGATAATCATAAATTTCTGTCGACGTGCCAACTGTAGATCTTGGGTTGCGCGTATTTACTTTTTGTTCTATTGCTATTGCCGGGGGTATACCACTGATAAAATCCACCTCCGGCTTACTCATTCTTCCCAGGAATTGTCTTGCATAGGATGAAAGGCTTTCTACATATCTTCTCTGACCTTCAGCATAAATTGTATCGAAAGCAAGAGATGATTTGCCAGAGCCTGAGACTCCTGTGATAACTATGAATTTATTTTGTGGGATATTAACATTCAGAGACTTAAGGTTATGAACTCTTGCACCTTTTATGGATATTTCTCTCTTCTTGTTACTCATATTCCGGATCTGAAATCTGGTTTATTACTTATGTTAAGATAAAGTGAATCCAAAAGTAATATTTTTAATTCTAATATTTTTTTATTTAATTGC
>CAZWLP010000157.1:0-3028 GCA_964634565.1 uncultured Rikenellaceae bacterium
ATAAAATATAACCGTATTCAGGCCCTTCTCCGATCAGAGGCATTTCACCTGTCTGAATCCAATAATTTGCCTTAATGCTTGTCTGTTCCCCGTCAAATAATTCATCAGTAAATACAATGGATTCAGCATAATAATCAAGCAGGCCTGTTGAAACCAGTACAGGATCTGTACTGTACTTAAAACCAACACTATGACGATAATTAAAGCCAGCCACATAGTAATCTGCGATAACGGAAAGCTCATAAAAGTTCGGCCCTGGTTTATCTGTAAATTCCAGCTCCAATTGCATAACCGGATGATTGTTATCGTCCATCATAATCGAATCCCTGTGAACATATGATTCAATCATTGTCTTCTCAGGAATGATATCTTCTGAGGATACACTCTCCATATCAGGCACACTGACAAACAATGAGTATTTTTCATTTCGCAGGGCTACTACATCTGAATAGTAGTAGCCGTTATTGAAAATGAGGGTGTCAATTTCTTCATCATTGCAGAAAAGCCTGACTAATCCATTTTCAACAGTCGGAGTTGAATAGTCGAATGCTGACGCGGTTTTACTCAGATGGACCCTGATCCTTTGCCCGTCAGTGAAAAGGCTGTTGACAACAAGGACAGGCTCATGTGAGGGAACATCGATTTCGATGATCTTTGTGCAGAATGTGCAGCCGATCAGCAAAACTGCATATAGAGGTATTTTTACAGGCCTGTTCATCAAAAATGATAATTCACTTTATATGAGAAGACATAATTCTTACTATTGACGAAATCAATATTGGAGAATTTCATATAGAGATCGATGCTGAACCTACCGGATCTGGAATAGAGTGAGGCACCAGGACTAAGGCAAAGGCCAAATCTGCTCTCCCTTAATTCCGGAAGCCACTGATTCTCCTCCCAGTACCTGTAAGAATAGTATGGTAAAACTTCTGCAAAAACTCTGACTCTGCTGTCTGTGAAAAAGGAATACCGGGCAAAGGCTCCGGCACCCAACCTGAAAAAAAACAAGTCGTTCCCGGATTTGAGATTGACCGGGAAAAACCCATTTACCTCCGGCCCTGCTGAAAAATGTGGTGCCACATGGTAAGCGTATCTTATTCCAAAGACCAGCTCCGGCATGAAGCCCCGAAAGAGGTTTTCATCAAGGTAGGGATTAAGTTGCAGGCCTAATTGATGTACCCTATGATTTTGTTCATCAACGGTGACTGTGGACTGTGCATCAGTTATTTGCGTAAAAGCCGGGGCAATAACCAGGGAAACAAAACTGATGAATAATTTAGTTGACATGGGATCTTTAGCAGATTAAGTGTAAATATACAATAAAACAGCTTATATATGTGTTTCAATTTAGGAGGTCCTATTTATATCTAAAACAGATTGATTCGTCAGGCAAAGATTGCATTTGTTAAAATATAAAATGGTACTCTAAGATTAAGCTTCTCGACAAATGCTTGTGTTATTAAGCTTTGAAGAGCTAACAGCCCTTACTTATACATTCCCATCTATATCACAAATACAATTAGACAGGAAATCTGAATCGCATATTTTTGATGCGATGTTGTACAACACGCAATAAGTTGTTTGCCAAATATTTAAAGTAATCGATCCATTTTTATTTGAAATATCAATTAATGTGCTAGTAAGATTTGAAGCTTTTAATCCTACTTAATAATATCGTGAACTATTTGAACCCTAATAATCTTCTAATGCGTCAGCTTGCCGAACCTTAATTACTCCACCATCGGTTAACTGACCCTTATGGGTAGCCAGGCAATAACTGACATCAAAAAGGGCTCCAAATTCGGTTGACAGAAAAATATATTCAAGATCTGCTTTATTAGTTGCCGAAAAGAACCAGGGGAGTATAAGATAAGGATATGGGTTAGGGCAATAATCTATTGTGCAATAAGAATCTCTCCAATAACCTTCGTCCCAAGACACTTGTATATAATTTAATTTCTTTTGCCACCAAATACCCAGAACTCTCGTTTGACCTGTTGTTCTTACACTATATCGATATTGATAATCCACAAAAACTACATTGTGCCTTGACACCATTCTATCACCATTTGGAAATTCATCAATCCTGTAATAAAGTTGCGTTTTCGCCCCGGATGAAGTTGGCACTGATTTAATTGATGGATCCTTTATACTTTCATCGTATGACAGAATTAATGGTATCTTGCTTTCATCCCCATCGACTATTTCTATTGTATAATTATGGGAAACTCTATAGATAGTATTCCCAACCTGAAATAGGCCATCTCCGTTTATTAAATACGCATAATCAACTGGTGCTTCAATGTCAAAAATCATAGAATTCTCTAAATATGTTGCTCGTTCAAACACGCGGGGATATTTTTCTACATACGCTAAGAAATCAACATGGTTGTCAACTAAGTCCATTCCTGCATCATATATTTCCTTCATAGAAACCAAACCCATCTCAGAATTAAATCTTATAATCACATCTGGCGTTGACTGATTTGATAGTATCCATTTTAGGTGATTTTGGTAGGTTTCTTGATCTTTGAATACCAACCTCCCATTATGCAAGTATTTATCAAGGATTGGTTCAATTTTCGTACCCGGATTGTCATTCAGGGTCTTTTCAGAGCATCCAACAACGAATGAGATTAATAGACTAATAAGCACAGATTTGTAGAACAAGGTTGGTTGTTTTGAAATGGATAAAAGCCTTTTCATGATTCATCAGTTTTGGTTAATATTGCGGACTAGAAAATATTAATAAACATAAACTGATTTAATGAATTATTAAGGCTACTTTGTTTAACGGTATAGGATTATTACTGAAAGGGATGAATTGTTATTAATCGGTTGTATTTCTATTCTAAGTGGTAAACTTATCGTAAACTATTTTCAAAAATTCACTTTGATTTCTTCTCGAAACAGGTATTGAAATGCCAGAAAATATAGCTTTTCTTTTTATCATATTAAATTCTGTGAAATATTTTAGATTAACAAGGTGGGATTTATGACATCTGTAAAAGTTCGCACCCTGAAG
>CAZWLP010000158.1:0-2936 GCA_964634565.1 uncultured Rikenellaceae bacterium
ATCGCATCAGGTACCTGAGAAGGCAAACAATATGCAAGGAGGGAGAGTTTTCATCAGGAATCAAGCTGATTCTTGAAGGCTATGTAAAGGTAATGCTTGAAGGGCCTGAAAAGAAGAATCTTATTATTAAGATTCTTAAACCCGGGGATTTCGTTGGAGTATCAGCTATATGCGATGATGCCTTATATAATTTTTCGGCAATGGCCCTCACAGACGCACTGGTCTGTTCTATAAATAAAGATTTAGTTACTGAATTAATTATGGCAAAGGGGAAATTCTCTTTTGAGCTGGCAAAATGGTATTGCAGCAACAACAACCTTATGCTGGATAAATTAAAAACAATCAGGTTTAAGAACCTTCACGGCAGGATGGCTGATTGCTTGATCTATCTGGATAATAAAGAATTTAAAAAAGATAATTTATACAAATACCTTAGCAGGCGTGATATAGCTGAACTTGCCGGTACTCCAATGGAAAGTGCTGTCAGGATACTATCAGAATTCAGCGACAGTAATATTATCAGGATGAAAGGAAAGGAAATTGAAATTCTTGACACAGATATGTTGACAAGAATAAGCAGGGGTGGCTGATTCTTGCCATCTCTTATTTCAATTTATCCAGGTTAGAATTGATTTTGTCCTGTTCGATTGGCACATAACCTGCCTCTTTTAGAAATTTCTGTCCCTCGGTAAGCGACCATTTTATAAAATCAAGGGTGGCTTGTTTCTCCGGCTTACCTTTTGACACGAAAAATAGTTCCCGGGCAGGTGGTGAAGGATATTTACCTTCTCCAATAGCTTCCAGGATAGTATCCAGTGTATCATAAAAGTCCTCATCCGGATCAATGATACCATTCCCATTTAGATCTATAGGAACTACTTCAATCATTTTACGTTTTTTGCCGGTACCTGGATTGTATATATACGAGGTATTATTAAAAGCTATTCCAGCAGGGTCTTTTCCTACAGCATTTAACAGAGCAGAATCGCCATGCAGGCATGTTCCCTTAAGCTCTTTTTGTTCTCCACCCAGATAATTAGCCCAGGAACTTGCTGCCCCTGAAGCATCGCAACGAGTGTAAACCTGTATTTCTTTTGCTTCATTAAGATTTAGTATTTTGCCCCAATCGCTAATTGAACCATCAATGAAAATACCTGCAAATTCCTTTTTTGTGAGACCGCGTTTTTTCAATTTATCCAGGTAAGGATTATTTTTATATATGGTAGGCAAAACGGCATTTGTGCACACGCCGACCCACCAAACACCTTTATCCATATCTTCCTGAACAATCTTGCTGGAGAATAATCCTAAATCAACTTCGCCGCTTAATGCTTCTGCCATGCCTAATCCTGCTCCTCCTGCCGAGATATTAAACTGAATTTCTTCATGCTCTTTTTTATATTCCTCAGACCATTTTATTACTAAGGGATATAAAGCATATGCTCCAGAAATATTAATCGTATTATCTTTTTGCTTCTTTGACAAACATGATGACATTAACAAAGCTGCTATAATCATGTAAATAAAACTTATCCTTTTCATTATCTACCTTTTAAAATTATTATTAATAGAAGTAATATTCTTGAAAAATATTCAGGAAACATTGCATATTAGTATTATATAAAATTAAGTATTAGCACGCTTAAATAACAGATATTCAGGCTGATATCGGTCAATGCTTATATCTGCCTTTGGCAATATTTTTTTTGACAATATTCAAATTTATTATTGCGCATTGTCAAAACACTTAATTGAAAGCCTAAAAAATAACAGAAAGATGGGTATGTTGGTCAATAGCAACCGACCCAACTATTGATTGTACACATACTTCAGACGGAAAGGGAATCAATTTCAGGGCAGGCTTTTTCGTTTTGACCCTTATATTTTATTTCTTAACATTAAGCCATGGATTCAGAAATTACATATTACCGACAGTTACAGGAACATCTTGATAAGCTGCCCATTGGATATCCTAAGACAAAATCAGGGGTAGAATTAAGGATTCTTCAATTACTTTTTACCCCTGTTGAGGCAAAAGTGGCTCTCTGCCTTAGCCTGGGAAATGCTTCCGTGGAAACGGTAAGGAAAAGACTTGAAAAAAAATTCGAGATTTCGTATAAGGCCGAAAAAGTATCAGGATTACTTCAGGATATGTTTATGAAAGGAGCCATTAACAGGTCTCGTACGGAGCCATTCAAATATAGTAACGCAATGCTTGCCATCGGGATGTTTGAACATCAGGTAGGTGACTTAAGCAAGGAAATGGTTGAAATGGTTCACCAGTACTTCGATGAGGGCTTTGATGATGAATTTTTCAGGTCTTCATTGCCGCAGTTACGTACAAGTCCCCATATGAAGGCTATTGTACCTGAATATAAAATAGCCACCTACGATAATATGCGGGAAATTGTAAAGAAGACAAACAAGTCCATTCAGGTGGCAAATTGTGTATGCAAGGAAGGGCAGGCAATACTTGGTGAGCCCTGCAAACAAACTAAAGATATCGAAGTTTGTTTGATGTTTGATGCGAAAAATTATTTAGACAGGGGGAAGGCCAGAACCATTACTAAAGACGAGTGTCTGGAAATAATTAACCGGGCTGAACGGGAAGGATTGGTACTGCAACCCGGTAATTCACTTCAACCATTTTGTATCTGCCTTTGCTGCGGGTGTTGCTGTGGCGTGCTGACCTCAGCAAAAAAATATGAAAAACCTGCTGAATTAATTGCGCATAACTTTTATGCAAAAGTAAAAGAAGAATTGTGTACTGGCTGTGCGCTTTGTGTTAACAGGTGTCAGATGGATGCTATTCAGATTGAAAATCAAAAAGCAATTATTGACCTTGATCGATGCATTGGATGCGGACTGTGTGTTACTACCTGTAAAACAGAGGCGCTGAAACTGATGGAAAAAACTAAAAAAACGATCCCTCCCAG
>CAZWLP010000159.1:0-2894 GCA_964634565.1 uncultured Rikenellaceae bacterium
ACTAAGAATAAACAATTTTTTGAAAGGAACATTTTATGAACTTGTATTATTTTATGCAGCGTTATGAAGATTTGGTTCGTAATAGATAAAAGTGGAATCATTGAAAAAGTTTTAAAAGTTATAAAACTCCCCTGAATTAAGACCACAGGCTATGACAAAAATAAAA
Source organism: uncultured Rikenellaceae bacterium (assembly GCA_964634565.1). Lineage (GTDB taxonomy): Bacteria > Bacteroidota > Bacteroidia > Bacteroidales > VadinHA17 > JAUVKT01. The sequence continues at coordinate 167 of CAZWLP010000159.1, forward strand.
CTGTATATCGTTTTTTTCGGAATAATCTGGATTTTTTCCATCAGCTGCGAAAGAGAAAGAATTGAAACCGACCCGGCAAAGGCCATTCTTGGTAAATGGGAAATTTGTGAAATGGGTAACTGGCCTGATTTAGATCCTATTACACGGGCTACAGGATGTGTAGAATATTTACCTGATAGCCTATTGCGGGAGTATGACTATGAAACAGGAAGATACTTTTATAAAAAATACCAGATTGACACATTACTGTATGAATATATCCCACGGGAAGACGGTTTCTATTTAACTATTCAATATAAATATCAATTTTTTGATAATGACAATAAACTGCGTTTAGACTACAAAGATATTGCAGCCATATACAATACATTTATTTTTAAACGAATAAACTAAAGCCTATGAAAAGATTGATCTACGCAGCAATATTCATTGCTGTACCTTTTCTTTGCTTTTCGCAGGAAAAGGTAAAAGAACCAATTGTCACAAAAGACAAAACCGGCACAATACTGTCGGTGGAATTTCCCGATGGAATTCAAGCTTCTAAAGTTCCTTCATCATCAGAAGCTTTCTTTACAGACTTTTTACAAATCTCGGTAAATGATGAATTCAGGAGAATTCCCCGTAAAGAAAAAAAAGAAGAATTTCTCCATGAACATTTTGACCAGTATTACAAGGGAATTAAGGTTGACGATGCAGGTTATAACTTCCATTATAAAAACGGGAAAATGTTTTATGCTCATGGGCATTATGTGAAAGTAAATGATTTGAATGCCACGCCAACTGTAACACCTGAAAAGGCAAAAGATTGTTTTGCAATTTATAAAAGCATTCCATTGGATTCAATTGCGGATTTTATTGCAGAACTTGTCATTAAAGAAGTTCCTGTTAAAGAAAGTGATTCAGTTTTTTTACCAAAGCTTGCTTACCGCGTTTACATATATGCTGATTATGATAATAATATTGAAATAGGATTTGTTGATGCCCATACCTGTGAGGTACTTCTGACAGAGCCGGTACTGGCTGGCTATTCTGCTACCGGAACCTTTGACACTCGTTATAGTGGTTCACGTCAGGGGATTACCCAAAACTATTCCGGGGCATTTCATTTAGCGGATTCAACAAGAGGAGCCATAATACATACGTGGAATCTAAATGGCAGCACAAGCATCCTTGACAGAATAGAACTATCAGATAATAACAATAACTGGACCTCTGCCGAGCATTCTGCCAGCGAAAATGATATGGGACTCGATGTACACTGGGCCTTGCAACAGATTTATGACAGGTTAAACAATATTCATGGCATCAACAGTTTTGATGATAATGGTTTTGCAATTGATGCCCATATTCATTACGGGACTTCCAACAATGATCGTGATAATGCATTTTGGAACCTGGTTGATAATGTTTTACTTTTCGGTGACGGTGCTGTTGCTTTTCGTCCGGTAGCATCGATCGATGCGGTTGCTCATGAGTTTGGGCATGGGATCAGCGATTTACAAATGGGTTGGCCGTATACCGGGGATCGGGCTGCCTTTCATGAAGGCATGAGTGATATCTGGGCAGCTATTCTGGAACAAAGAATAAGGCCTAGTTCCACATGGAGAATCGGGGAACAAGTTACAATTGACAAGCCTTACCTGAGAAATATAGAAAATACAAATGATCTCAATGCAAAGATGCCTATATCAGACACTTACCTGAGTGCGCAATATAACTCCGGGGATAATTATGTACGTAGCGGAGTTCTTTCACATTGGTTTTATTTACTGGTTAACGGCGGTAGCGGCACAAATGGAATTGGAAACACTTATACTGTCTATGGTATGAGTATGGATATTGCTGAAAATTTAATTATTGAAGCAGTTTTTAATGGTTATCTTAATAATGTTACTTCCTATCCTACTATTCGTACAAGCATGGTTAACGCTGCAACCGCCCTATGTGGTGCAAATAGCTTACTTGTATGGCAGGTAGAAAATGCGTGGTATGCTGTGGGAGTGGGAACACAACCGGCACAAGTAACCTTCTCCGGTCCCTCATTTGTATGCTCTTCCGGTGCCTCATTTACTATTAATAACCCTCCACCAGGAATCACTATTGAATGGACCAAGGGCCCGTACCTCACACGTACTTCTGCACAGGGCTCCAATCCATGCACTTTTTCATCCATAGGAAGCGGCAGCAGTTGGGTCAGGGCAACACTTGTCACAGACTTTGGAAGTGTTCCTCTCCCGCAAAAAGCCGTGTGGGCAGGTACACCTACAGCCCCGACAGCAATTACCCTTCTACCTGATGATGGTGTATGCAGAGGTCCTGCCTATTACTACCAGGTAGGCCTGTTACATCCGTACCCGTCATATGTCAGCTCATGGTACTGGGATCTTCAGCCACCCGGGGTGATAATCGGAAGCAGGACAGGCTCCTCATTGAAATTCTATTACCCTGCAGGTACCACCCCGGGCAGGTATTCCGTCGGAGTAAAAGCTGTTAATCCATGCGGTGACAGTTCGTATCATATCGAGTATTTTGATGTCATTGACTGTGACCGGCAGGAGATTGTATCATTTAATATCTATCCCAATCCGGTAAGGGATGTGCTCAATATTGAAATTACCGCCAATGATGCTGTGGAGATCAATCCTGAGGCCATTACCGAATTAAGGATATATGATACATTCCTTTCGCTGAAGAAACAGCTGACCTTTAGCGGCAGCACAGTGTCAGT
>CAZWLP010000160.1:0-2823 GCA_964634565.1 uncultured Rikenellaceae bacterium
AGTTAGGGTCTTTTTTTATTTCCCCCGGAGCGCAAGAATACTCAGAGTTTCCGCAACTCAGAGTATTCTATTCAAGATTTCTTATCACTTCTTCGAATTTCTCAGCAACCTCCTTCTCAGCCGGGAATTTACCATGTACAAGAAGCCTTAAATCTGTTTCATAGGCAGGTTTAACTTTCTCCCATATTTCATCGAAAGATTTGAATACTAAGGACTCTCTATAATCGGACTTTAACCAATTCTCCGGATTGTCAAATTTTGTCTTGTCCTCAAGATACATCCTTTCAAAATCATCCTTAAATGCTTTTGTAGAAATATACTCGTTGCCATACTCCGAAGTGGCAAGGAAGAAAATATCATAGAAATGTCTGACTTTGCCTTTAAGCCGGTCGATATAATCTGGAAAATATGATAATCTTATCACTGACAATATCTTCTCAATCATTGTAGACCTGGGCAAGAGAACATTCAGTTCAAATGGATCCAGATCATATTTTTTTATCAACTCTGTCTGCCCTGTCTCTGAAAGGAACCGGCCTACTAACGAATTCACTGAAAGTCTTTCGTTTGGCACGGGATTGGCGAGAGAGTTTATCTCAAGGACAAGATTCCTGTTCATTCCTGCAGATCCCTCCGATACCGCATCAAGTATCCTGTCATAGGCATATTCATTTTTTCTGAAGTTCTTCTTTTGACTGGTGTTCTCTGTTACAATCTCCCTGAATCCGGGTGTCAATTCATTCTGAATGGATTTTATCAGCTTTCCTATTTTATTATTTGACTGGCCTTCCTCCTGAATAATAGCCAGATCAATATCTTCTGAAAATCTGTCAATTAAACCAAATACTTTGGACAGGGAAGTGCCACCTTTAAATACGACCTTATCCCTGTACTGAGACTGAGAAAGGCGTTTTAAAATAAAAGTGACCCAATAGTCCTTTTCAACAAAGACTTCTCTGATCCCAAAATGATCACTCGCTGCCCTGATAGCATCATTAAATAATTCTCTGTTATCATGCAGAGTCATACTATCCTCCATTTAACTTTATTACCCAACACTTCATCACTTATATTGAATGTAAACCATGAGACAGGGTTCAGTGATTTGAACAAGGCAACCGTAATTTCAGACGAGGATACCTGATCAATGATGGCACCGACAAGAGCTCGTGTACCAGGGTTATATTTCAGTGTCAGTCTGGCCATAGTAACACGGTCAGATTCGCTAAGCTTGCTTATAATCGACATTATCCGGCTGCAAGCTTTTGAAACATCTGAGTCAGGGATTCTTTTTATAAACCGTACTGAATCAAGAATTTGAAGAAAGTAAATATTATCCTTTGTAATATTGTTCTTCTGAAGAATAAACCGTATTGAATATTTTCCACGCTTTCTCGGTTTACGGCTGATATTGGTCCCGATCTGAATGGTATTTGACACCTGAGTGGAAAGTCCAAGTTGATTATAAATGCTTATCCCGGTCAGATATCCGATAATCTTATTATCTGATTCCAGGAGGTCTTTAACCACCTGATATTCTTGTGGCCGGAGAGATCCGAATTCAGATACTTCCGGCTTGAAATACCGTCCTTTTAACAGACGAACTATCTTACCTGAATCAACAAGTCTGTTCAATGCCATCTTCAGTGCACTCATATTTTTCACCGGTACATCAAAATCCTCATAGGTGAAAATATATCCAGCTTTGAACCTGTTTATTCTATTTATAACTATATCAGATATTTTCATTATCAAACAGATTTTACACAAATATATAAAATGTGACGTTTTTACCGGCAAAAACGTCACAAATATTTTTTAAAATAGACCAAAAGCACCCAGACCGGCCCTGTGCCAAAGATCAAATCAAAATATTTTACTAACAATTAAATCTTAAAGCTTTGAGAAAAGATGCAAAAATCAGAATGTACCTCTCCAACTGTATTTAATCTTCTGATAACGCCTATTTTACCAGATCCCGGAAAACTGATCCGAATATCAGATAACCGGTATTGCCCGCAATGGTCCCCTCATTCTGGCCCCACAGGAATGGCCAGTCATCATAGTTTTCAAAGTGGTCTGGTTTTCTGAACAGTACCCCCGGGGCGACATTACCCGGAATGAAAGAGAAATCAGCCCTGTTGTTGCCGTAAAAGACAGCCTTCGGACGGGCGGCGCCCACCGCGGCCACAAATGAATAATTGTGGTACGGATGGCAGCCAAACAGCCAGCTGCTGGTCTTGAAGGCATGATCAACATCAATAATGTCAGGAAAATACTTGCTCGCAAAGCAGACTGTAGTGCCGAAATTCATCACCTCTCCCCCGCCGGCCCAGTTGCCCAGGCCGATAGGCACGCCGTAAGGATTTTCCTTTTCAAGCCCCTCGATGTATTCCCTGTACTTTACCACATACGGACGGAGCTTCTCCCTGTAGGATTCATCCATGTATGGTATGGCATCCAGTGCGGTTAAAAGGCTGAAGCTGACGAAACGGTCAAGTGCTGGCCATAAAATTTCAAGGAATTTGTCTCTGTACTGTTGTTCACCTGTCGAGATGAACAACTGGAGATTGGTGCCCATGTTTGCCGGTCCTCCTCCCCATGCGCGATTGTCCTGCGGCCTTTTTGCGATTAATTCCGTTGCCTCTTCCATCAGTCTTTTGGACTGCTGAAGGGCTCTCTCAGAGAGATCATCATTGTATCCCTTCAGTGACCGGCTTGCGGCAGCCAGCATCGTTGACGCCATCAGGTCAAGACCCGGATTGCGGCTTGTAAATGCCCACATATCATCCCTGACTCCGCTCGAGCGGCCGTCAGCGGCTA
>CAZWLP010000161.1:0-2814 GCA_964634565.1 uncultured Rikenellaceae bacterium
GCTCTTTGCCTCTTCATCATTCCCATTCAATTGTTGCAGGTGGTTTTGAGCTTATATCGTACACCACCCTGTTAATTCCCCTTACCTTATTTATTATTTCGTTCGATATCTGTCCAAGAAATTCATATGGCAAATGCGACCAGTCAGCTGTCATTCCATCTGTAGACCCTACTGCACGCAAAACTATTGCATTCTCGTAGGTTCTCTCATCTCCCATCACTCCGACAGACTGAACAGGCAGCAGGATAACGCCTGCCTGCCATACCATATCATATAATCCATGTTCTTTTAGTCCTTCAATATAAATATGATCTGCTTCCTGGAGTATGCGGACTTTTTCGCGGGTAATATCTCCAAGTATTCTTATACCCAGACCCGGTCCGGGGAAGGGATGGCGCTGTAGTATTATATCAGGCATTGACATAGCTTTTCCCACCCTTCTCACTTCATCTTTAAAAAGCAGATTCAGAGGTTCCACTACTTTTAAATTCATTTTTTCGGGCAGGCCACCTACGTTATGATGAGACTTTATGGTTGCCGAAGGACCATTAACAGACACAGATTCAATAACATCAGGATATATTGTCCCCTGTGCAAGCCATTTTACATCCTTTATCTTATGAGCCTCCTCATCAAAAACTTCGATAAATACCCTGCCAATTACCTTACGCTTTTTTTCAGGATCAGAAATACCAGAGAGAGCATCCAGAAACTTATCAGATGCATCTACACCTATAACATTCAGTCCGAGTCCGAGATATGATTCAAGAACAGAGCCAAATTCATTTTTACGAAGAAGACCGTTATCAATAAAAATGCAGATTAAATTCTTACCGATTGCCTTATTCAGCAGGAATGCAGCCACCGAAGAATCTACTCCACCTGAAAGACCCAGTATTACCTTATCATTGCCAAGCTTTTTACTCAGGTTTTCTACTGTTGAGTCAACAAAGGAGTCGGGAGTCCATGACTGAGAGCAATTGCATATATTTACAATAAAGTTATGCAGTATCTGCTTACCTTCACTTGTATGATATACCTCCGGGTGGAATTGTATACCCCAGGTACTTTCCCCTCCAATCTGAAATGCTCCAATCTTAACATCTCTGGTTGATCCTATTATCTGATAGTTCTCCGGTATCCGGGCTATAGTATCACCGTGAGACATCCAGACCTGGGTTCCCTCTGTAATACCCTGAAAAAGGGGATTCTTATTATCAAGGTAGGCCATATTTGCTCTTCCATACTCCCTTGTATCAGAGGGCAGAACTTCCCCTCCATAATTATGGGCAAGGTGCTGAGCTCCATAACAAACGCCAAGTAAAGGCATATTGCCTTTTATTGAATCAAGTTCAGGAACGGGTGCCTCCTTATCGCGAACCGAAAATGGACTTCCGGAAAGAATAACTCCTTTCACCGAATCATCAACTAAAGGGGCATTATTAAAAGGGTGAATCTCACAATAAACGTTCAGCTCCCTGATACGCCTAGCTATTAGCTGTGTATACTGAGATCCGAAATCAAGAATAAGTATCTTTTCCTGCACAATAATTGCGTTTTATTTTGCGACAAATATAGCTAATCTTTTTTTGTTAGGATCTGCCCTGAACCTGGAGCCTTATCCTTAGATTGTCCTCAGCTGCAATAGTATTTTCGAATACTTCCCTGGCCTCTTTAAGCAAGCCCGACACATCCTTATACCTGGCAGAAAAATGCCCGAGCAGTAGCTTTCCTACATGTGCTTCCTTCGCTATCATGGCTGCTTCAACCGATGTTGAATGACCTGTTTCCCTTGCCAGACCGGAATGTTCGCTCCCAAATGTTGAATCATGATATAAGAGGTCAACATCCCTGATAAATGATATTAAACGCTTAAAATATAATGTATCGCTACAATATGCAAATGATCTCGGTGCCGGTGGTTTATAAGTTAAGCTGCTGCTCTTTAATATCTCTCCTGTTGATCTTATTATATCTTCTCCCTTTTTAAGATCTTTTATTTCCCTCAGACTTAGTTTATACTCCTGTATAATTTCCTTTATAATATTTCTGTCCTTGGGTTTCTCCCTGAATAAAAACCCAAAGGTAGGGATCCTGTGCTTCAGAGGCAGTGAACTAACTGTAATATATTTATCCTCGTAAATCTCCCTCGGATCCTTTCCTTCAAGCCCTATAAAGTTAAGTTCATAATTAAGATTAATATCAAAATCAGATAAATGAGAAAAAAATATCGTGGAGAACCCTTCCGGCGCATACAGATTGAGGGGATATTTTCTGCCAAGCAGGTTCATAGTTGAAATCAGACCATATAGACCGAAAATATGATCACCATGAGTGTGGCTGATAAATATATTATTAATTTTTCCTATTCCTATCTTATTACGGCGAAGCTGCATCTGTGTGCCCTCACCGCAATCTATCAAAAAAATCCGCTCATGTGAATTAAGCACATGAGCGGATGGATATCTGTTAGAGGTTGGTAAAGCTGAGCTACTTCCTAATACTGTAACCTCAAATACCACAACTCAAATTTCTATGATATCAGTCCAACGGCATCATCAACATTAGCTGTAATATTCAGCACAGTATCCAGTTGCGAAATTGTAATTAATCTTTCAACTGCATCATTAAGGCCGCATAAAACAAATGTTCCGCCAGCGTTCTTACATAAGCGATTAGCTACTAAAATTGCACTTAGCCCTGAGGAATCACAATATTGACATTGTTCAAGATCAAGTATAATGTTTTTCTCACCCTTTCCTGATACAAGAACCAGTTCAGACTTCAAAGCAGGTGCAATATGCGTATCAAGCT
>CAZWLP010000162.1:0-2774 GCA_964634565.1 uncultured Rikenellaceae bacterium
TTTCAACTCAGTTTCAACTTTTTATTCATAAAGTTATTGATCCCTCAATTCTTCGGGATGACAATTAGTAAGAGGCTTTGACTATTCGTGAGATATTATCTGATGCGCCGAGGGTATAGTAATGTATACCGGGAACATTATTATTCAGCAGGTCTTTAGACTGCATGGTGGTCCATTCAATGCCAACTTCATTAGCTTCCTGGTTAGTTTTACATTTTACCAGTTCCTTAACAAGCTCGTCGGGAAGATCAATATTAAATGTCTGAGGGAGGAGCTTAACATCATTCAGTGCAGCAACGGGTTTAATGCCCGGGATAACCGGAACATCAATTCCGATCTCCCTTACCATCTTTACAAAATCGTAATATTTATTATTATCGAAGAACATCTGGGTAACGATATAGCTGGCCCCTGCCTCCACTTTTTGTTTTAGTCGTGCCAGGTCGGCACTTATATTGGCAGCCTCGACATGTTTTTCGGGGTATCCGGCCACACCTATACAAAATGATGTGGGTGTATTATCGACATCTTCGAGATAAACTCCCTTATTCATCTCCGTGATCTGTGTTACCAGCTCCGAGCTATACCTGTGTCCATCTTCTTCCGGCACAAAGGCACGGCTTCCCCTGGGAGGATCACCGCGCAGGGCAAGCACATCATTTATGCCCAGGAAGTGCATATCGATAAGAACATTTTCGGTTTCCTGCCTGGTAAAACCTCCGCAAAGCACATGGGGAACAACGGTAACATTATACTTATATCTTACTGCTGCAGCAAGAGCGATAGTACCAGGTCTTTTCCGAACGGTCCTTCTCTCTATTAGTCCGTCGTGCCTTTCTTTCAGTACTACTTCATTTCTGTGGGAAGTAAAGTTAATATATGCAGGCTCATACTCCATCAGCCTTTCGATGGTTCTATAAATACGATCGAGGCTGTGACCTTTGAGGGGAGGGAGGAGCTCAAAGGTAAAGAGAGGATTTTTGGCCGAGTTTATTTTATCGAGTACTGACATATTATGTTAAGATAAATATTATTCGGAATATGGAGATTCCTGCTTTTGCAGAAATAACACAAAAACCTGATAAAACTACAGTCCGAATGCCTTCTTTATTTTATCAACGTAGTCGAGCTTTTCCCATGTAAAGAGTTCAACTTCTATTGCAGTATCATCCCAGTAGCTGGAGCTGTACTTTTTAATCTTAATCTCCGGTGTCCTTCCCATATGACCGTAAGCAGCAGTCTCTTCATAGATTGGAAATCTTAGTTTCAGTCGTTGTTCAATAGCTGCAGGCCTGAGGTCAAAGATTGAGAGTAGCTTCTGAGCTATCTGACCGTCATCAAGATTAACATTTGATGTGCCGTAGGTATTAACATAGATATTAAGAGGATCGGCTACCCCGATGGCGTAGGATAACTGAACAAGTACTTCAGATGCAAATCCTGCTGCAACAAGATTTTTGGCAATATGACGGGCAGCATAAGCAGCTGACCTGTCGACCTTTGAAGGATCTTTGCCCGAGAAGGCACCGCCACCGTGGGCCCCTTTACCTCCGTAGGTGTCTACTATTATTTTTCTACCTGTCAGGCCGGTATCTCCATGAGGGCCGCCAATAACGAATTTACCGGTGGGGTTAACATGCAGCACATAGTCGTTGTCGAACATTTTCTGCAGCTTAGCCGGCAAGAGCTTAACCACTCTTGGTATAAGGATATTCCTTACATCACTCTTTATTTTTGCCAGCATCCTCTCATCATCATTATCAAATTCATCATGCTGTGTTGATACTACAATAGTATGAACCCTTGAAGGTATATTATCGTCGTTATATTCTATTGTTACCTGCGATTTGGAGTCGGGTCGCAGGTAGGTCATTTCTTTTCCTTCGCGACGTATGGCTGCCAGCTCAATCAGCAGTTTATGAGACAGGTCCAGTGCCAGGGGCATATAGTTTTCTGTTTCGTTGCAGGCATAACCGAACATCATCCCCTGGTCGCCCGCCCCCTGGTCGAGAGGATTTTCGCGCACTACGCCACGGTTTATATCGGGTGACTGCTCATGCAGGGCATTCAGCACTCCGCATGATTCACCATCGAAGCGATACTCTGATTTGGTATACCCTATCCTGTTGATAACATCCCTGGCTATGGCCTGGATGTCTACGTATGTATTTGTGTTTACTTCACCGGCAATCACAACCTGTCCGGTTGTTACCAGTGTTTCACAGGCTACTTTAGCCTGTGGGTCAAATGCTAATATCTTATCGAGTATGGCATCTGATATTTGATCGGCCACCTTATCAGGATGACCTTCAGAGACTGACTCGGAGGTAAATAAATAAGCCATTATTATAGTATTTTATAATTGAACAAATTGTGTGAGATAAAGTTGATTGTATGTAAGACAGATGCACTGTATTTTAGCATTTTTTACCTGTGGTTGCAATCAGCTCAAATCTTTCCACGAAAATCCTTACAAAGGAAAGGATTTTCTTTTAAAAATCAATTTCTATCTGTTCTTTTTGGCTTGATCCAAAAAGAAACAAAAAGATCAAGGCTGCAAAGATTTTGAAGGCTCGCTTGCTTTGCCATTCCCCGAAATGCAACTCCCACGAGTACTCGGGGTCAGACAACATTTCTTAGCTATGGCCATCGCTAATGACAAAGCGGCGCTCACTTTTCTTCAACATCTGTGAGGCCGATGGTACGCTCTTCGAGCGTTATGGTCTTTGGTTTCTGGAATTACTCCATCTCTCCGTCTCTCCCTCTCTCCCTCT
>CAZWLP010000163.1:0-1356 GCA_964634565.1 uncultured Rikenellaceae bacterium
GCCGAAAAATTTGGTGGTAAATGCAACCTCAGATTCGACGACACCAACCCTGCAAAAGAAGAGCTTGAGTTTGTTAATTCAATAAAAGAAGATATTCACTGGCTGGGCTTCGACTGGGAAGACCGCGAATTTTTTGCTTCCGACTATTTTGACAGACTCTATAATTTTGCCCTGGCTCTTATCAAAGATGGTAAGGCCTATATCGACGATCAGAGCTCAGAGCAGATTGCAAAACAAAAGGGATCTCCCAATGTGCCTGGCGAAGAAAGTCCTTACCGAAACAGGCCTGTTGAAGAAAATCTGGCCATTTTTGAGAGGATGAAAAATGGTGATTTTAATGAAGGCACTCATGTGCTGCGCGCAAAAATTGATATGTCATCTTCCAATATGCATATGCGCGATCCGGTAATCTACAGGATAATAAAAAGGGCCCATCATAGAACAGGCGATAAGTGGAATGTCTACCCTATGTACGATTTCGCCCATGGCCAGTCCGATTATTTTGAAGGAATAACTCACTCCCTCTGCACCCTGGAATTTGAGGTGCACCGACCATTATACGACTGGTTTATAGATCACCTTAAAACAGATGATTACAGACCCCGTCAGATTGAATTCAACAGGCTTAACCTCACCTATACTGTAATGAGTAAGAGAAAATTACAGGAGCTGGTGGAAGAAAAGCTTGTCGATGGCTGGGACGATCCCAGGATGCCAACACTCTCTGGTCTAAGAAGACGTGGCTACACACCGCAATCAATTAAAAACTTTATTAACAGCATTGGCTATACAAAGGTCGAAGCAATTAATGATGTGGCCCTGCTGGAACATGCCGTAAAGGAAGATCTTAACAGGATTGCTCCACGAGTTTTTGCTGTAATAGACCCTGTTAAACTGGTAATAAGCAATTACCCTGAAGATAAAATAGAAGAACTTAAAATAATTAATAATCCCGAAGATGAATCTATGGGTTCCAGGATGGTTCCTTTCAGCAGGGAGATATTTATTGAGAGGAATGACTTTATGGAAGATCCCCCCAGGAAGTTCTTCAGGCTGGGACCGGAAAGAGAAGTCAGGCTTAAAGGCGCATATATTATTAAGTGCACAGGCTTTAAGAAGAATGAATCCAGCGGCGAGATTGAAGAGATATACTGTACTTACGACGAAAAGACAAAGAGCGGTGGCCATGAGGCCGACAGAAAAGTTAAAGGAACTCTTCACTGGGTCTCGGCTCAGCATGCAATTGATGCCAGGATTAATCAGTATGACAGGCTCTTTAACCATGAGGATCCGGCGGGACAGAAAGGACAGGATTTTAAAGACTTCCTGAACCCCGATTCACTTGAAATACTCGAA
>CAZWLP010000163.1:1456-2648 GCA_964634565.1 uncultured Rikenellaceae bacterium
TTATTCTGTTCGCCCTCGGTTAGTTCGATGCTTTCACCGGGCACATCCTCGGGAGAGAACACGGCCATAAATCCCTTCCTGATACCCAGTTTATGAAGTCGTTTTCGCAGAGTCCTGGCCAGCTTGCAATTATATGTCTTTGCAATATCTGCTATTTCAATTTTTGAAGGATCCAGCTTCCCTCCTGCACCCATTGAGCTGACAATAGGAATGCCTTTTTGAATTGAATGATAAATCAAAAATACTTTGGGTGACAGTGTATCTATCGCATCAACTACGTAATCAAATCCCATATCCAGTATCTCTATAGTACGCTCATCCTTGACAAACTCTGTTATCATGGTAAGCTGAAGCCCGGGATTAATATCAAGAAGCCTTTCTCCAAGAACCTCTGTCTTTTTCCTGTATGTTGTCGAATTAAGAGCAACAAGCTGGCGATTTATATTACTTTCATTTACCATGTCCCCATCAACAATAGTCATGCTGCCCACACCGGCACGTGCTATCATCTCGGCAGCATAGGCTCCTACTCCACCCAGCCCTACAACCAGCACCCTGGCCGGGATAAGCTTGTTTAAATTCTTTTCACCAAGCAAAAGTTCAGTCCTGGATAACCAGCTCATAATTAAACCGATTTTAAAACTTCCATATAATTTGAAAACATCTTTTTCTTAAGTTCCTCTGCTTCCATCCCAAGGTAGGAGGCCACAACCTTATAAACCGGCTCTATTCCAATATCAAAGCCATCTGTTTCAAGAAAGAGCCTGTCTAAAGGCATATTATTTAAAGTATCTGCCGACACCGGCCTTATTGCCCACTCTACCCATGCCGACAAGTAGAATCCCTTGTCACACAGCTGCTGTGCGAGTTCTTTCTTACCCTTAAACCCATGTATCACCCAGGGAGTAGTGGGTTTTAGCCTTGATTTTTCATCCAGAATCTCAGGCCATGCTCTGACACAGTGTATTATCAGTGGTTTCGACAATTCTTCTGCTATCTCGAAATGCCTCTCAAAAGCTTTTCTCTGTAGATTGATCGACGGTCCCTTAACCTTATCAAGCCCGGTTTCTCCTATTGCCATAACATTTTCAGAAAACGCCATATCTTTTACTTTAAGCATATGTCTCTCAAAATTATCTTCTGTCAGAAACCAGGGATGAGCACCCACGGAATAAGTGATTCCCCTCATTGC
>CAZWLP010000164.1:0-2634 GCA_964634565.1 uncultured Rikenellaceae bacterium
CATCATCAAGATGTTCTCCAAGCATAAAAGCAAATGCATTCTCATATTCCTTATTAGAAATATTGAAGGTGGAAGCAACAATATCTATAACCTTCTTCTCCTGGTCGGTCAGTTTTTTATCCTCATATACAAACTCAAGGAGCTGAAGAAAAACAATCATTCTTTCCTCCAGAAACAGGCCCTTCCGTATTTGCCTGCAGATATTTGTTATCTGAAAGGTGATAAGCGAGCTGTCTTCCCTTAAACTATCCTCGCTCAGGTTGGAAAGTTCTTCAGTATAAAACTTATATGTCTCCTCGAAAAGATTGAAGTACTCGTCTTCAATCTCAGGATTTAAATACCGTCTGAGGTAACCATGAAGGATCTTTCTCCCACGTGCCGAAATACCAACCGGGTTCATATTCGAAAGAATAGCGAATATATGTACCAGTGCAAGAAGAACAGGTTCCCTCATAAAGTAAAGTTATAAAAAAACCGCGAAGCCTACCTTTTGATAATCTTCGCGGCATAAGTCATTTTACTGATTTAAGATGTCATCTTATCTCTTAATACCTCAATCTCACGTGTTATATCTTCCACATTTTTCAAAGAAAGACTGGTGTCAAGACCCTCGTATATTTTAGCCATCGGAGCAAACAGTTCAAGTATCTCAGCTACTGAAGGCTCATCAGCATGAGGTTCTGCCAGATCCAGAAATAATTCGAAAGATGCCTTTTGCTCAAGCAGGACCTTTACAATTCCCTCAACATGATAAACAGCTTCTGAAATGTGAGTCGTAATATACATACCCTCAACCCATGCACCGGCAACAACCATCAGTGCCTGTGCCTGCTGATCATTTTCACTCAGATAACTGTAAGTACCATTAAATGATTTTGTAAGTATGCCAACCAGCTGATCACGATTATCAAAACTATTCTTAATATCATCATAAAGTTTCTGGTTGTATATTTTTGCCATATTCAGATCATTGGCAAGAACACGAATAGCATCAAGGTAATTAATTACATCCTGGTTCATATTATACAGAGTAGCATAACTCAGATCTGCACCATACACACCAAGGTTAATAGCTTTGTCCTTGCTTGTAACATACTTTTTTGCATTATCTGTCGGGTTTGATATCCCGATCATATATCCTACTTCAAGCTCTGTGAGCATTTTAATCACTTCGGCCGAAGTTGGTAATGGATATACAGCTTCTTCTATTTCCTGGGTAAGCTCCTGGGCCTCTTCCATATCTATCTCTTTCTGATTATCAGCTGACTTCTGATTATTACATGAAACCAGACCGGCAAACGATATAATAAGTGCGGGAACAAGTACCAATACTATTTTCTTCATTTCTTATTTTTATTAATTAAAAATCAATTTAGCGGAGCGCAAAAAGTGAACACTCACAGTTGTTAGAATAGATACAATAAGGTAAATTAGCATCAAATTTCTAACCCATAAAAATATAAAAATTAATCATAAACCTTTCCAATATTATTAATATTATCAATTATGAAGAAGCTCCTTGCCATATTTATTATTATAAGCCTTGCAGCTTGTCAGGGAAAAAACCCAAAAGATAACACTGACTCAGAAATTTCAGGAGACGTAACTGATATGCCTTCGCTCAACCTGAGCCAGGCTAACAGGCTGGCAGATCTTCCGATTGAATGTGTTAACAGGGAATACCCGAATAAACTGAATCAGACTATAAGCAGTGACGATGATCTTGATCCACCACGCAAACTGCATCCGGCCTTTTACGGATGTTTCGACTGGCATTCTTCAGTACACGGACACTGGTCGCTGGTAAAACTCTTAAAGGACTTCCCTGATCTAGAGAAAGGGGACCTTGTCAGGAAGCTTCTTTCTGAAAGGATTACAAGTGAAAATATTAATCAGGAAATTAAATATTTTACCGGGGAAAATAACAATACATTTGAGCGGACCTATGGATGGGCATGGCTGCTAAAACTAGCTGAAGAACTCAGTACCTGGGACGATCCTCTGGGTCGGGAATTAGAAGAAAATCTTGCTCCTCTTGCCGAACTGATAGCAGGAATGTATATCGACTTTTTGCCAAAACTAAACTACCCGATAAGAGTCGGGACACATACCAATACAGCCTTTGGTCTTTCTTTTGCCTACGACTATGCCCTGAAAACCGACAATCAGGATTTGCTTGCAGTAATATCTCAAAGAGCCCGCGATTTCTACTTTTTTGATAATACCTGCCCCATGTCGTGGGAGCCGGGAGGCAACGATTTTCTGTCGCCCTGCCTTGAGGAAGTAAATATTATGATGAGGGTACTGGACCAGGAAGAGTTTAGAATATGGCTTAAGTCTTTTCTTCCGGAGCTATCAGAAAAAAATTATTATCTCGAACCAGGTATAGTATCAGACAGAAGCGACGGACAACTGGCTCACCTCGATGGCTTAAATTTCAGCAGGGCATGGTGTCTCTATGGAATTGCCGAATACCTTCCGGAATATAAACACCTAAAGATTATTGCCGATAAGCATATCATGCACTCATTACCAGATATTACCGGCGAACACTACGAAGGGAGTCACTGGCTGGCCAGTTTTGCCCTCCTTGCCCTTGATTCAAGAATTGACTAAGAAGTCTTGAGCCTTGAG
>CAZWLP010000165.1:0-2632 GCA_964634565.1 uncultured Rikenellaceae bacterium
CAAGCCCGGGACATTTAAACTTTTTTTACACCATAGTGTAAAGAAATCATACACTATTTGTTTTCAGAAAAGCCGGGTGCCTTCGTATATATCAGATAATGAGCTATATATTTATTATGGCACAGCTATTGTCTGCCCACTGTTAAACTAATATATTTAAGCATGAAATCATTTTTTAATCTGCTTTTCAGGGTTATCAGCAGAAATCGTTTATTTTCCTTTCTGAATATTGCAGGCCTGGCAGTAGGGATGGCCAGCTTTATTATAATAGTATTATGGATTGTAGATGAGCTGTCCTATGATAAGTTCAATGAAAATGCAGACAGGATAGTCAGGGTCGTTTCATATTTCACTATGAACGGTAAAGAGGGTAGGGATATATATTCTCCTGCGCCGCTGGCAGAAGCATTAAAAACTGACTTCCCTGAAGTTGAAAATGCGGTAAGATTCAGAAGTCGTGGTAGTTATATCATTCAGAAGGATGATATAGTATTCAATGAAAGCAGGATAATGTTTGTCGATTCAACTTTTTTTAATGTATTCACCTTCCCTCTGATAAGTGGTGATCCGGATAAGGTTCTGACAGCCAGAAGAAGCATTGTAATCAGCGAATCAATGTCGAAGAAATATTTTGGCGACGATAATCCCCTGGGTCAGATGCTGAAACTGGATAACAGGACAGATTACCAGGTTACGGGAGTATTTAAGGATATGCCCGCGGCTTCTCACTTCCATTATGACTTTTTAGCATCTCTGCATACAATAGAGGATGCAAATAACGATATGTGGCTTAACAGTAATTATCCAACTTACGTACTCTTGAAAGAAGGAGTAGATATGGAGACCGTGGATGCCAAGATGAACCTGATTGTAGAAAAATATATATCTGTACAGGCAGAAATGGCACTGGGAATGTCGTGGAAGGAAATACAGGACTCGGGTACAGACCTGGGCTATTCTCTGCAAAGGTTAACAGATATTCATCTTCATTCCAACTTTGAAGGAGAGCTTGAGGCGCCTGGAAGCATTGGGTCGGTAAGAATATTTGGTATTATCGCTGCCTTTATAATTCTTATAGCCTGTATCAACTTTACGAACCTGTCCACCGCCAGGTCAGTTACCAGGCTAAAGGAAGTTGGAGTAAGAAAGACATATGGAGTTACGCGTAAGCAATTAATAAAGCAATTTATCGGGGAGTCAGTATTAATAGTAATACTGGCTCATATTTTCAGCCTGGTACTTGTCGAATTATCCCTTCCTTATTTTAATAATCTAACCGGAAAGAATCTTTATATTGACTATTTCTCGGCAGGCTACCTGCTTAGTATTGCAGCTATGATAATCTTTGTCAGCCTGCTGGCAGGAGCTTATCCTTCTTTTTATCTTTCATCTTTCAGGCCAATACATGTTCTCAGGGGCGAAACAGAAAGTAAGAGTTCGACATTTAGTTTCAGAAGCATTCTGGTAATATTACAGTTCTTTATTTCGCTTGTCCTGCTTTCAGCTACATTGATCCTTGGACGGCAGATGAATTATATGCAAAATAAGGAACTTGGCTACGATAAAGACAGGGTAATAGTTATTAATAATACCTACCTGATGCCGGGTGATAACGCCACAACCTTTCAGAATAGACTGAAGAGGATTCCGTCAATAGAAAATGCTACAAAGTCTTCATACCTTCCTATTCCATCAACTCGTAACAATGGAACAGTTTTTCCTGATGCAATTATCACGGAGAATCTTTTTAATTGTCAGCAATGGACAGTCGATAATGATTATTTAGAGACACTGGGAATAAAACTTAAGGAGGGAAGAAATTTCTCTAAAGATTTTGCAACTGATTCTCTCTCTCTCCTGATTAACGAGACAGCAGCAAAAGAGCTGGGTTGGGAGCAGCCTGTTGGCAGAATTATCGGAGTGCCAAATTACTACGATCCCACTCAGGAGATGGTATTTGATGAGTATACTGTTATTGGCGTGGTGGAAGATTTTCATTTTGAGTCAATGCACCTGCCTATCCAGGCAATGATAATGTTCCTTGGTAACAGTCCCGGGAAAGTTATAATCAGGGTAGATAAAAATGCAGATATTTCAGGACTGATGGACGATATTGAACAGATATGGAAAGAATTTGTGCCGGGTCAGCCCTTCTCCTACACTTTTGTTGATCAAAGGATTGAGCGCCAGTATCAAAGCGAGCGCAGGCTGGGTAAAATTCTTACAATTTTTACAATTTTTGCCTTCTTTGTCAGTTGTCTGGGTCTTATTGGTCTGTCTGTCTTTACAAGCGAGCAGAGAAAGAAAGAAATTGGCCTTCGTAAAGTTAATGGTTCAGGGATAGGCCAGATAATATGGTTGCTGTCTATAGATTTTACCAAACTGGTGCTTATTTCATTTGTCTTATCTGTTCCTTTTACTATAATATTTATGCAAAAGTGGCTCGATGGTTTTGCTTACAGGACTCCTATCAGCTGGTGGATCTTTGCACTCACCTTCTTAATCACCTATGGTGTGGCCATGATTGCTATATTATTCCAGTCCTTAAGAGCTGCTACATCAAACCCGGTCGATACCTTCAGAACAGAATAACGGACTACGGATACGGGATAACGGAAACCGATCGGTCTCC
>CAZWLP010000166.1:0-2625 GCA_964634565.1 uncultured Rikenellaceae bacterium
AAAAAAAAAGAAGGGACGCAGTGCATTGCGTCCCTGATTATATTAATATAATCCTACTCTCTAGAATAAATAATTAAGTTCAATATAAAATCCTGAATTTCCGTCCTGCTCATTAAACGCTTTTCCAAAATCAGCGGATATAATGAAATTTTCGTTCATCACTATCCTGAGACCGGCACCAGCACTTATATGCATTGACTCGTTATCCATTGCAAAATAATCAGCTTCAAGATAATCAGAATCATCTTCCAGCAGATTAAGATCTGGATCGCCAACCGGCATATTCTTTGTTACCATACCGAAATCGCTAAAGGCAACCAGTCCGATATAAAAATTCTGGTTGATTAAATTAAACCTGAATGCTTTCCATCTGAATTCTGCATTTGCATAGAACAGTCCGTCACCGATAATCCTGTTTCTTTGAATACCACGAAGGTTCTTGCTGCCCCCCAGCCCTTCTGATGTTGTTCCTGCAAGAACAGATGTAATGATCTGGTTTTGATAGTAGAAAGGTACTTCACCAGCTATGGTAGTCTGGTAACCCAGCCTGTAAGCAAAAGACAGGTCTTCAGGTACAATAGTAAAATATTGACGCCAGATTGCAAAGAATTTCGCAAAGCCTACTTCGCTGATAAAAGACGGGGATGCTTCTATGCCTGTTTCAAACCATATTCCCTTCATGGCATTTGCCTTAAAATCCCTGCTGTCGTATGAAACTCCACCCTTAACTGTTGTAATAAAACCTCCATCATACTCCTCGTCGCTTAAGAGACCCCAGCGATAATATTTTTGATACAGAGTTTCCTCATCTTCAGGAAGACGTTTTGGATCATCCTCGTCCTTACCCTTATTGAGTTTATCAATATTAACCTTGTCAATATTAAAGTTCTTTATCTCCAGACCTGCATTCCATTTCCAGTAATCACCCGCCAGCCTTCCATTCAGGTCGTTCTTAAACCTGAAGAGTTTTCGGTCTGTCTTATAGAACATTCTTGTTTTATAATCATCTGGCAGTTCGTCATCAGTCCAGGCAGCATTATAAACTGCATCATATCCGTTAAATCCGTAAAAGTCATAAGCCTGGTCAGTCAGATATGCCAGGTCAGATGTTAATGAAATACCTGGAATAAGAGTTTCAGAATTGAACATTATTCTATAGGTACTACTTCCTTTTGTGAAACGAGAAGCCTCAATATAAAACATCTGGTTATATGAAGGATACTTTGTTCCGTCTCCATAATCAAACAGATTCACCACTACACCATACTGGAAACCAAGGTCTGTACTGTAAGTTATCGCCGGTAAGGCACCAAAATTCCAACCTGTTTTGATATTTGTTTTCTCCTCCTGGGCAAGCAGTGCCAGGCTTGTGGAGACAACCATAAATAGTGTAATTAGTTTTTTCATAATATGAGGTTTCTAGGGTTATTAACTGTCAAAAATAAGAAAAAATAATTATTACCTTAGTTACTTTAAAAATTGCTTGCTATATGAGTCTCCTGATAAGTAATATAAAAGGATTGATTCAGGTCGAAGATAACCCTGTGTTGAGGGTTAGCGGAAAGAAAATGTCTGAATTAAAAATAATTAATAATGCCTGGGTCTTTATGGAAGACGGAGTGATTGATTCCTTTGGCCATATGGACGATATGCCTGAACTTCATCCTTCTGAAATAATTGATGCAGGTGGGAAATTTGTTCTGCCATCTTATTGCGATTCTCACACGCATCTGGTTTATGCAGGAAGCAGGGAAATAGAATATATAGATAAGATTAAGGGACTCTCCTATGAAGAGATTGCAAAAAGGGGAGGAGGAATCCTTAATTCAGCTAAATTACTCCAGGAGACATCTGAGGAAGATCTCTTTGATCAGTCTATAGCCCGGATTGATGAGATTATAAGGATGGGGACGGGAGCTGTTGAGATTAAGAGTGGCTATGGTTTAACTACAGAGTCAGAACTGAAGATGCTTAGGGTAATTAAAAGACTCAGGGAATCTGTGCCGCTTGAGATAAGGTCTACCTTCCTCGGTGCTCACTCATTTCCTGCTGAATACAGGTTAAACAAGGATAAATATGTTGACCTTGTAATAAATGAGATGATACCTGCCGTAGCCGCTGAAAATCTTGCTGATTATATTGATGTATTTTGTGATAAGGGCTTTTTTACGGTCGACCAGACTGAAAGGATATTAATGTCGGGGATTAAGTATGGCATGATACCAAAGATCCATGCCAATGAACTTGATTATTCCGGTGGTATACAAACCGGTGTAAAGTATGATGCATTATCGGTTGATCATCTTGAATTTACGGGTGATGATGAGATTGCTGCACTTAAGGATTCGGATACGATGCCAACAATCCTTCCGGGCGCTGCATTTTTTCTGGGTATGGTTGATCCGCCTGTCAGAAAAATGATAGATGCCGGTTTGCCGGTAGCACTTGCATCTGATTACAACCCTGGTTCCTCACCTTCCGGTAATATGAAACTAATCACCTCTCTTGCTATTATTAAGTTACGGATGTTGCCGGAGGAAGCAATCAATGCAACCACCATTAATGGGGCGTATGCAATGGGAATATCAGATACTCACGGATCAATAGCCAGGGGTAAGGTGGCTA
>CAZWLP010000167.1:0-2429 GCA_964634565.1 uncultured Rikenellaceae bacterium
ATATGGATAAGCTATTGACTTGGTGATTATTTATTAATTAGCCATGAAGACCTGTCAAAGCTTATATCCAGTTGATCGTAACTGCTTCCTAAGTTAAATATATAGTCTGCATAGCCATCTATATAACTAAGATCTTTCTTACTGACAATATTATCGCTATCTGCAATAATAAAGATACCCGGTTCGACAAAGCGTCTTAAGGCCGGTGATTCGCATACTATTGGATTAGTGGTTTTAAGATAAGTGACCAGCCACTTAAATGCTCTACCTGCATTATTATCGTAGACCTGTATATAATAGGCTGCAGATGCCCCTGATATTAACATTTTCGATGAATCCTTATCGCCCTTCTCTGATAACTCCCGATAAATATTAAAATCATTATCCGATTTTAGCAGGTCCAATCCGGCTGTGGGTTCGTGAAAATGAGGGCTAATCTTCAGTGCAATAGGTTTTGCTTCACCGAACTGCTTAATAATTTCACATGCCAGGCTTGTTTTCCCGCTATTTCTACCTGTTCCGGCTATTATCAGAAGGTTTTTAAACTTATTCATTGTAAAAAAGAAAGGACAAATATATTAAATCAATAACATAAAATTATCCTATTCCTTTTTCACCTCACTCATAGTCTCAGCCCTGGCTTTAGCCTTTCCCTTATTCTCTGCCTTTCCATTAGCCTCAGCCTGAGGCCCTTCCTTAAGCTAATCCTCTCTTTTTCATCTTTTTCATCCCGGGTTAAACCTTTTTAACCCAGTTTAAACCTTTTCAACTTTAAAAGTAGTACATTTGTCGGCTCAAAATCAAGGATATGCAATCGATAAGAAATATAGCAATAATTGCCCATGTTGACCATGGTAAAACAACACTTGTTGACAGGATAATACATGAGTGCAAGATGCTGGATGATAGGGATAACAGGGTAGATCTTATCCTGGATAGTAACGATCTAGAAAAGGAGAGAGGAATAACGATACTGTCGAAGAATGTTGCCGCAAAATATAAGGGTGTGAAGATTAATATTATTGATACCCCGGGTCATGCTGATTTTGGAGGCGAAGTAGAAAGGGTTCTGAAGATGGCAGATGGGGTATTGCTGCTGGTTGATGCATTTGAAGGACCTATGCCGCAAACCCGTTTTGTATTGGGTAAGGCTGTTCAGCTTGGTTTGAAACCAATAGTAGTAATTAATAAGGTAGATAAGCCTAACTGCAAACCGGATGATGTGCTTCAGGATATTTTCGACCTGATGTATAATCTTGATGCAAGTGAAGATCAGCTGGAGTTTGAGACCGTATACGGCTCGTCCAAAGAGGGATGGATGAGTCTCGACTGGCGTAATCCTGCGAAGGATATAACTGTCCTTCTGGATGTAATACTTAAAGAAATACCAGAGGCTCCAGTTAATGAAGGTAGTCCGCAGATGCAGATAGCATCACTTGATTATTCCAGTTTTGTAGGCAGGATAGCTATTGGCCGGATTTTCAGGGGAGAGCTCGAGATAGGTAAAGAATATACACTCTGTAAGAGAAATGATGTTCGCAAAAAGGTGAAAATTAAAGAGTTATATGAGTTTGTCGGATTGGGAAAAGTTAAGGTAAGTAAACTTGGAAGTGGTGATATAGGTGCTATAGTCGGACTCGAGGATTTTGAGATTGGAGATACTCTTGCTTCACTTGAAAATCCTGAACCTCTTCCAAGAATTTCTGTTGATGAACCAACTATGAGTATGTTGTTTACCATTAATAATTCCCCGTTTTTTGGTAAGGAAGGTAAGTTTGTGACCTCAAGGCATCTTCGTGAGAGGTTATTTAAGGAAACAGAAAAGAACCTTGCTCTTAAGGTTGAGGAGACCGGAAGCGAAGATAAATTCAATGTCTTTGGCAGGGGATTGCTACATCTTTCGATACTTATTGAAACTATGCGCCGTGAAGGCTATGAGTTCCAGGTGGGCAAACCGGAGGTTATTTTTAAAGAGGTCGACGGGATCAGAAATGAGCCTTTTGAAACTCTTGTAATTGAAGTGCCTGAAAATGAATCGGGCAGCGCCATTGAACAGGTTACCAGGGTAAAAGGAGACCTGCTTGTTATGGAGCCCAGGGGTGATCTGCTTCATCTCGAATTTGATATCCCGGCAAGGGGACTTATAGGCTTAAGAAATAATATACTTACAGCAACATCAGGAGAGGCCACAATAAATCACCGTTTCAGAGGCTACGCACCATATAAGGGTGAGCTGGGAACAATCAGAAATGGTTCTCTTGTGGCAATAGAGGCAGGACAGGTTACAGCTTTTGCGCTTGACAGATTACAGGACAGGGGCAGGTTTTTTATTGATCCGGGAAGCCAGATCTATAAGGGACAGGTTATTGGTGAATATACCAGGCCAGGAGATCTTGAAATAAATGCTGTAAAAGGCAAAAAGCTTACTA
>CAZWLP010000168.1:0-2418 GCA_964634565.1 uncultured Rikenellaceae bacterium
ACAGATATATTTTATTATGAAGATCATTAGATCACATCGGGATTTGGATGTGTACAACCTTGCATATTCTGCGGCGCTTGATATTTTTGAACTAAGCAAAAGTTTTCCGAAGGAAGAAATGTATGCTCTCACTATTCAGATCAGGAAAAGTTCCAGATCTGTTACTGCTAATATCAGCGAAGCATTCAGAAAAAGGAAAATATGAAAAGGCATTTATTGCCAAGCTATCTGATTCTGAAGGCGAAGCAGCTGAAACTCAAAACTGGCTGGATTATTCTCTTGATCATGGTTACATTTCTCAAGCCCAGCATCATAAATTGGATAAGATATATGATAATATTATAGGGAAGCTTGTTCGAATGGCCACTCAAGCTGAGAAATGGTCATTTTAACGAATCCCTTCTTAACGCTCTCCCTCTCCTCTTCTCCCTTTCTCTCCCTCTATTTCTTCCTGGCAGTAATTCTCAAATCAGCACCATTTTTATTATCTTTCAGATATGAAATCCAGTCTTAAATTATTTCGCAGGGCCATA
Source organism: uncultured Rikenellaceae bacterium (assembly GCA_964634565.1). Taxonomy (GTDB): domain Bacteria; phylum Bacteroidota; class Bacteroidia; order Bacteroidales; family VadinHA17; genus JAUVKT01. The sequence continues at coordinate 534 of CAZWLP010000168.1, forward strand.
GGGATGGTGTTTAGGGCATCTCCCTGTCACACATGGTCTGTAATCTTTCTTTCTCTCTTTGCAAGTGTGCTTCCGCTGGCACTTATCTGGTCGATAAAGAAGCTTATTGATGTAGTTACGGTAGCTGCCGAAACGGGTTCGTATGATAGCACCAGGATGGCAGTTTATATGGCTGTTGCCATAGCAGTGATCTATTTTCTTGAAGAGAGCATACAGTCGCTGATAAATATTGTAAGGAAGAAGCAGTCGTACAGGGTTGAGTCGTATATGTTCGGGCTTATTCACAGTAAGTCAATATCACTCGACCTGCTTCACTTTGAAAATCCTGAGTACTATGATATCCTGTCGAGAGCATCACGCGAAGCACCCTACCGGCCTTCGTCTGTTGTTGCCAATATAAGTGGTCTGCTCAGAAGCGGTATATCCTTATTGCTTATGGCCGGACTGCTTAGTTACTTAAATATCTGGCTCCTGGCTCTTCTTGTTGTGGCTAATATACCGGGTATATGGCTGAGGATTCATTTTTCTGATATACTTTATAATTTTAAAAAAGAACAATCGCCTACCGCACGTAAGGCAGCTTATTTTAACTGGCTTATTACCGGTGATCGTCCCTCGCGTGAGCTAAGACTTTTTGGTCTTGGCGAGTATTTTTCGGGCATCTTTAAAAAGCATTTTGATAAGCAGCAGACCGAGGAGATAAAGATAATAAGGAAGAGGTCGATGATTGAGCTTGTCTCAGGACTGTTTAAGGCTCTTGCTGTGCTTGTGGCAATCTGGTATATAGTTAACCAGACCATCGGAGAGTGGATCTCTCTTGGCGACCTGGCCATGTATCTGCTTGCCTTCAGGATGGGTATGACCTTTTTAAGGCAGATGCTGGGATCGCTGGCCGGTTTGTATGAGGATAATCTTTTTGTATCTGATGTATTTGAGTTTCTTAATCTGGAAGAAAAGCTTATTGCTGCTTCGCCTGTTACTAAAGTCGGGCCATTATCCGGGGCGATAGAATTTAAGGACCTTTGTTTTAGATATCCCGGGGCCGAGGGAAGTGTTTTATACGGGCTTAATCTTGATCTTAGAAAGGGCGAGACCCTTGCCCTGGTGGGAGCCAACGGAGCGGGCAAAACCACTCTGGCACGTTTACTATGTCGTTTGTACGATCCCACAGACGGACAAATAAGGATAGACGGTACTGATATAAAGAATATTGATCCTCTTGATTACAGGAGGATGTTTTCGGTGTTATTTCAGGACTTTATGCTATATAATATGAGTGCCGGAGAGAATATTATTGCTGGGGATATAAAAAATACTGATGACAGGGAGAGGCTGGAATCAGCTGCTGATCTTGCCGGTATAAAGTCGTTTATTGAGAACCTGCCCAGGGGATATGATACTGTTATAGGGCGCTTATTTGATGATAGTCGTGAGCTTAGCTGGGGCGAATGGCAGAAGATAGCCCTTGCCAGGTCGCTATACAGGCAATCGGAGATACTGGTGCTGGATGAGCCGGCCTCAGCCCTGGACGCTGAATCGGAGTATGAGCTATTTACCCGCTTTAAGAAGATTGCTGCAGGCAGGACCACCTTGCTTATCAGTCACAGGTTCTCCAATGTATCAATTGCAGACAGGATTGCTTTACTGGAGAATGGGAAGATAAGTGAGCTGGGAACGCATAAGGAGCTTATGAAACAGAATGGCAGTTATGCGAGGATGTATAATCTGCAGAAATCAAGGTTTGAATAAGATACAGGGGGAAACCGGAAACCGGAAACCGGAAGGTTAAGGGCTCCACCTTCGTAGCTTCGGCGGACGGAGTAAGAGATAAGGGTTTGCAGATAAACCACTTCAACTACTTCAACCTTTTCAACTCAGTTTCAAC
>CAZWLP010000169.1:0-2405 GCA_964634565.1 uncultured Rikenellaceae bacterium
CTCTTTGCTCTTTTCTACAAAATTTATCCAGAAAGAATTATTATTTTAGCGGACCTAAAATGACAATATCAAGTATATGAAGAATTTATTAGTCCTGCTGATGGCCATTGCCACCATAATTATGGCTTCCTGTAATAAAGTTAAAATTGATAATCCGGATATTACGGAAGCTGAATTAAAAGATCATATTGAATACCTTGCCTCTGACGAATTGCAGGGAAGGCTGCCCGGCACCCCGGGCGACCTTGCTGCCGCTGAATATATACGTGATAAAATGCTTAAGTGGGGTCTGGAGCCATTATACGACAACGGTTTACAGAAATTTGATATTGTGGCAGATGTAAAGGCCGGTGAGAATTGCTACTTTTCCACAGGTGGCAAAGAGTTTATTAAGGGTACTGATTTTCAGCCATTCTCAATAAGTGAAAATGGAAGGCTGGAAGCTGAAGTAGTCTTTGCAGGCTATGGATTTTCGATAGATAGCGACGAGATTAAATGGGATGATTATAATAGTATTGATATTAAGGGGCTCTGGGTAATGATGCTTCGGGCTGATCCTGAAGTTGATAATGCTATGAGCAGCTTTGCGGCTTATTCTGCAGACAGGGATAAGGCAATGCTGGCAAAAGATAAGGGAGCCGGTGGCGTGCTACTGGTATCAGGTGAGAAATTTGATCCTGAAGACGAATTTGAAGGACTTACAAAAGGTGAGTTTTCGGTAGGCATACCCGTATTGAGAATATCCCGCTCGCTGGCAGATAGGATCCTCGCAGATTCAGGTAAAAACATAGCTGAGCTTGAAAAGAATCTGAATGAAAAAAGAGAAGTATCATCATTTGGTACAGGCAGCATAGTTAAGGCAGAATCGGAACTAATTCAACAAATGGTTAATACCCAGAACGTTGTAATGCAGCTGCCTGGTACAGATCCCCGTCTGAAAGATCAGTATATAATTATTGGCGGACACTTCGATCACCTGGGTACCGGCGGTCCGGGTACTTCAAGCCGGGCAGTTGATACTATTGCCGTTCACTACGGAGCAGACGACAATGCATCCGGTATAGCAGGAATGATGGAAATTGCCGAGAAAGCAGCCTCACAGATGACAAATAAGCGCACCCTTGTATTTGCAGCCTTTGCAGCCGAAGAAATGGGTCTGCTTGGATCAAAGCACCTGGCTGCAAATTTGCCTTTCGAAGCCGACAGTGTAGATGCTATGATTAACCTGGATATGATAGGAAGGCTAAATGATAATAATCTTGTCCAGATAGGTGGTGTCGGTACTGCCCCACGACTAAAAGGATTAATAAATAAGGAAACAGACACATCCTACTTTGAACTGTCATTATCTAACGAAGGATACGGTCCATCCGATCATTCATCATTCTATGGTAAGGATATACCCGTGCTGTTTGTATCAACAGGTGCTCATCTTGATTATCATACACCCTTCGATACTCCCGATAAAATAAATTACACCGGACTAAAGGAGGTATCCATACTGGTATATGACTATATGGAAGAGATAGATTCCGAAAAAGAAAAACTAGTCTTTACTGAAGCCGGACCTAAAACACAGGTTTCCAGAGGTATGAGAAGAAAGGGCGTTACACTGGGAATTATGCCGGATTTTGCTGGAAATGTACAGAATGGTCTGAGGGCCGACTTTGTTACTCCAGGTAAGCCTGCGCAGATCGGAGGAATGAAAAAGGGCGATATTATCACCGCTATCAATGGAATGGCTGTTAATAATATACAGGATTATATGTTCAGGTTATCAAAACTGAGCCACGGAGAGACCATAAATGTTGAAATACTGAGAGACGACAAAAAGGAATTATTATTGATAAAGCTATAATTGATTGAAGATTATAAGATTGAAGATTATAAGATTTCTATAAACGCATTGAATATAAAGCATAATGATAAACTAAAACTATGAAAACATCAATATATTGGATACTTGCAGTAATTATTACTCTCTCTGCTGCTTATTACCAGCGAAAAACAGGTCCGACCTACCCCAAACAGGAAGATATTACCCTAAACGGAACGGAATATGGATTAAGACTGATAAGAAGTATTGAGATAGGTGGAAGAAGCGAGGTAAAACTTGCTATTGAGGACACCACGATTAAAGCAAAGCTATTATATAAGAGATTCAAAGTTGATGAGGATTACAAGAGTGTTGACTTTGTTTATAAAACCTATCCCGTCGATTCATACATTATGAGTAAGATATTCAAAATGACAGAAGAGACAGGATTCTTTGCCGAAGTGCCCGAACAACCTGCGGCCGGGAAACTGCAATACTATATCGAAGTACACGATAATTCCGGCAAAAATTATATAGCAAAGGAAGAACCAATTGTGATCAGGTATAAGGGTGCCGTACCACCAATTGT
>CAZWLP010000170.1:0-2286 GCA_964634565.1 uncultured Rikenellaceae bacterium
CATCTCACATCTCATATCTCATATCTCACATCTCACATCTCATATCTCACATCTCTCCCCGTCTCCTCTAAAGCCACAATCCATATGTGAGCTTAAATATAAACTGGCTCGATTCATAATTCCATCTGCTGGTAATATCGTTGATCATATTGTTTTTATATACAATAAAGAGATCGCCTCTCGGGGAGAATGTCCACCTGAATCTTGAATAGGATCCAATAGAGCTGGTTTCATTATCATACTGTATATATGTACTTAAATTAAGGTTTGAGGTCATATTAACCTGCAGTCGCGATGAAATAAGATCCTGTGTAAAGTCACCAAAAGGCAGGCTGCCAATATTTCTTTCATAGGTCATTTCAAGAATCAGGGAAGATATTGGTCGCCAGGAAACCTGAAATTGCAACTGGTCGAGGGTGCCTCCATAAAATCCTCCGAACCACCATGTTGCCTGTCCGTTAATCTGTCGCTTACTTGCTGTTTCAATTTCGAGCCTGTACCTGTACCATGTATATTCGCCTTCTGTAATAACTACCCCGTCTGATATTTCAAATTCACTGTCCAGGTTTTCACCCTGGGGCCTTATATTAAATTCAAAACGATCACCGCTCTCAAGCTGAAAATGCACCGGAGCGGTAAAAATATCATAGCTTTGCCATCGTCCATCAAGCCCGGTATATAGAGAGAACCTTGATTGAAAAAGATGCTGACGAATATATTTATTATCAGGTCTCGGCATATAGCTTGCACCAAAATAATAGTAGTTAAAGTTATTCCTGGGTACAAAGCCCAGAGATGGATTAAAAGCGTTGCCTACTCTTCTGTACTGCAGAGATATATCCCACAGGTCGTTAGGATAATCAATTTTAAACCCTGCTGCTGACTTATCACCGGAAAGACCTTCCCTGTCGTTATACAGTCCCCACACACCGGCCATAAAATTCTTATTTCCCTTAAATTCTGATGTCTGGTAGGTAAAATCTGCACCTGTCATCCAGCTTCCCTCCAGTCCTGATGGATCGCCTATGGTTGATATAAGTCCGAAATAAGATTCCTTAAGTATATTTTGCCTGATCCTTGCTATGCCCATAAGGCTTTGCGGACTCACATCTTCGAGCTCTGCCGTTTCGTTTACCAGCACACCAAAATGAGTATTATTGATTTTACCATTTACTTTTGCACCCCATCTCACAGGTATCTCGTTACCCCCGTTCAATCCTATGCGCCGACTGAAGAAGGGTACGAAATCCCTTCCAAGTCCCAGTCCAAAATCATATATATCGGCTCCTTCGAGAAAGAACTGTCTCTTCTCAGGATACAGAACAGGAAAGCGGGTAAGGTTAGTCTGCCGTGAGTCAACCTCTGTTTCCGCAAAATCAGTATTTATGGTAATCTGGGCAGTTATATCCGGGCTTATTCTCTGCAATATATCAAAGCTGGGCTCAAATCCAGGCTCTGCTTTCTCCCCTGCATTATGTGATATTTTGGTAACAGCTGAGACTGATGGTGTCATACCCAGTCCGAGGTTAAAAACAGGAAGATCAACCAGCAAACCCGACTTAATAGTCTGGCCCAGCTTGTAATCCTGGCTTATAGCAGTCCACCTGTCTACTTCAAGCAAACTCTGTATTCTCCGCTCAATATTAAATCCCCACTGAGAAAGATTTCTTTTATATGTAAGCGAACTTACCGGGATTTTTATTTCAGCTATCCACCCGTTTTCAACTATAGATGTTCTGGCTTCCCACACTCCATCCCAATTAGAATTTTCACTCTCGCCATTGTTGGAAACAATTGCATCATATCTTGCCGCATAGGGATTTACAGAAAATATAAACCCATTCCTGCCATCATTATATGTATCCAGAACTACCTTAATATTATCCTCATCCTCAAGTTCACTATCCCTGGCCTTGGTAAAGGCCACTATTTCATCCACATTCCCGACATAACAATAAACTCCAATATAAATGTTCCTGGAATCAGCAAGTATCCTTGTAACAGTCCTGGAACTTGCCGGATTAAAAGTTACAGGCTCTACCATCAGAAGATCTGTAATAGAATCTGCCCTGTACCATTCAGGTTCTGCCAGGTTGCCATCAATCCTGATATTACCGCTTATCTGATAAGACTTTATTACTGGCCTGACTGATTGAGCGGCAGATAGTACCGGTATAGCCAGCAAGAGGAGCATAATTACATACTTAGATTTCATAGATTTAAGTTAAGTATGTAAAAATGCTACAATAAGACTCAATTTAAAATATTTTAAGAATTTTTATGATT
>CAZWLP010000171.1:0-2265 GCA_964634565.1 uncultured Rikenellaceae bacterium
ACCTCTTTGCTCTTCCAGTGCTTTCAGCCTGTCAAGAAGAGGAGGGTGTGAGTAGTAAATTGAAACAAAAGCCGGGTGAGGATTCAGATTAGACAGGTTTTTAACTGAAAGTTTTGTAAGTGCGGAAGAAAGTTCTTGTGCACTGTATACTTCAGCACTGAAACCATCGGCAGCATATTCCTGTTTCCTTGATATATAATTCATAATTATACTAAGAACCAGTGATACAGGGCTATATATAAGCACAAAAGCCAGCAGGCTGATGTGAAATGAGGTCTGTTTGGCGCCCATTGCCAGAGCAAGTTCCTGTCTGCCTGAGAGTAAAGAGAAAATATACAGCATAAGTCCGGTTTGTACTATCCCGGAAAACAATATTACAACATTGTGTTTCTTTTTGTAATGGCCTATTTCATGGGCCAGGACGGCTACTATCTGATTTACCGTCAAATCATTTGACAGGGTATCGTAAAGAACAATTCTTTTTCTGGAGCCCAGTCCTGAAAAATATGCATTGGCCTTGGAACTTCTTTTGGAACCGTCAATAGTGTAAATATTTGCAAGGTTAAATCCTGCTTTATCTGCCATTTTTTCTATTGCCTCTCTAAGCTCTCCTTCTTCAAGTGGTTTTTGTTTATTAAAAAGAGGAACAATCAGTTCTGAATAGAACATATTCATAAATAATGAAAAGAGAGTTACAACACCCCAGATAAGAATCCAGAAATTAGGTCCTGTTTCATTAAATATCCATGCTATTAATGCCAGAAGTGGTGCACCTATTACAGCTGCAAGCATCCATCCTTTAAGGTGATCAAAAATAAATGTACGAGGGGTAGTCTTATTGAAACCGTATTTCTCCTCTATCACAAATGTTCCATACAGGTTAAAAGGCATATGCCCTATATCGGTAGCCAGACCAATAATTCCAAAAAAGAGGATACTGATAATTAATTCATTGCCTGATATTGATCTTGCTATGGAATCAACCCAGGCGAATCCTGCCAGGAACAGGAGAGCTATTACTACCAGTAAATTAATTGTTGAGGCAATATTGCTGATATTCTTATTCTCCCTGTAGTAATTCTGACTTCGGCTGTAATCTTCCTGATCAATAATATTTTTGAGTTTCTCCGGAACCCGGTCAGACCACATCTTTCCATTTAAATAATCAAGTAAAAGTCCAAAAAGGTGACCAATAACCAGAATAGATATTATTAAGTAGAAATACGAATTATACATAATTTAGTGGGTGAAATAAAAAAAACAGAGCGCCGAGGATTTGAAGAAAAATGTGGAATAAAATGTCTCGCTGCATTCCTCGTGCTGTATGCGCTCTGTTGGACTTACAATATCGGAAAAATAACCTTACTTCCAAATGATTTTATAAATTTTAACACTATGTAAGCATACCTCCGCATACCTGAATTACCTGTCCTGTTACATATGACGAGAGATCTGATGCCAGGAAAAGAGCAGTATTGGCAACATCATCCGGTGTACCTCCTCTTTTTAAAGGTATTTTTTCAGCCCATTCAGCCTTTACTTCATCGGGAAGCTTATCAGTCATTTCTGTAATTATAAAACCGGGAGCGATAGCATTAACCCTTATATTCCTTGATCCAACCTCTCTTGCAACACTTTTTGTAAAACCAATCATTCCGGCTTTTGAAGCTGAATAATTACTTTGTCCGGCATTTCCTGATACACCTACTACAGAACTCATATTAATAATTGATCCTGACCTTTGCTTCATCATGGGACGCAGAACTGCCTTGGTAAGGTTAAATGCACCTTTCAGGTTTATTGTCAGAACCTGATCCCACTGCTCTTCTGTCATACGCATAAGAAGCGTATCACGGGTTATTCCGGCATTGTTAACAAGTATATCTATGGAACCAAAATCTTCCAGTATTTTATCTGCTACTCTTTGAGAATCTTCATGATCGGCAACGTTCGACACATACCTTTTAACATTAACTCCCCTCTTTTCACACTCATCACATACTTCACAGAATTCGACATCTTCGGTTATATTGGTTAGTGCAATATTTGCTCCCTCATCTGCAAATCTGAGTGCTATTGCTCTTCCTATACCTCTTGATGCGCCTGTAATCACAACTGTTTTTCCTTTTAATAAACCCATGATTAAATATTTAATTATTAAGCGCAAAGAAAATGATCTCTGGCAAAAAAGACAAGATTTATAGCTTATTTGTTCGTGTGCTCACGTTATTGGTTATTTGTTGCTTCGCAACGTTATTGGTTATT
>CAZWLP010000172.1:0-2258 GCA_964634565.1 uncultured Rikenellaceae bacterium
TGACAGGCCGGCATTCTAACCAACTGAACTACCAGACCAATGCTTTAAGCGCTGCAAAAATAAGTCATTTTTTTTAATCTAAAAACTTTTTTGATGAAAAGGTTAATTTACCTGAGGTAGTTTTTTTTATTGGCTGCGAAGGCAGGTTTTAAGTATAAGGGTATATTGAATAATTACAAATAGTGATTTTGCTTATATCGCTATATATTAATGTGTTATATAATAATTAGCAGTAATAATCTAAATAAATTCTAAAGATACGGGGTAATATGGATTTTAATTTTTGTAGTATAGCATTGAAATGGATTTTGACGGGCCATCCTTCATTTTCCTGTTAATATTTATGATTTATCAATAATATGAATTTGTTAACTAGATTTTTATATAAGAAAAATGAATCAGTATAAAAATTTACCGCGATTATATAAATGTGAGTCCTGTGGAAATGAGATATCAGGAATAACTAAACTTGAGCAAAGCAATCCTTCATCAAAAATATGGGCCAGGTATGGTCTTTGTTCAGCTGGCTGTATGGCTCATACACCCACACTTAGAGTTGAAGAAATACGTGAGAATCTTAAATCTGTTGAAAGTGCTAATTATATTGCAGATAGAAAACAAATACGAGGATTTGATTCTCAGGTTACAAATGAAAAGTCAATAACAGGGACTTCTTCAGGGTTCAGGAAAAATAAGATATTAACCTGGCAAAGATGCATCACAAGAGGTAAGCTGCTTGCCGGTATTGGCCTGACTGCGGGGATTATTCTTTATTATAATGAAATTGTATACGGTGCAATGGCTTTCCTTATTCTTGTAGTGATCGGAATAGTATTATGCCGGATTGGTGTATGGAAAAAGTGCAGGGTGAAATAATCACTGTTTATTTACAAAGAAGCTAAAATTAACACTTCCATAGTGCCTGTGTTCTGAGAAAGAGATATGATTGTTGAAATTATAATTTCCCGGATGCTCAAGTATAAATATGCCATTTTGTTTCATAAGCCTGCCAGAAAGGATTAAATCAGGGATGCTATCCAACCATTTCAGACTATAGGGAGGATCGGCAAAAATAATATCGAACTGACGGTCGGTTCGCCTTATAAAATCCTTGATATTCGACTGAAAGACAGTGGCTCCGTCGGCCTGGAGGGTTGTGATGGATTGTTTTATAAAATTTGCATGTATCCTGTTTATCTCTACCATCGTAACATTTTCCGCACCTCTTGAGCAGAACTCAAGACCAATACTTCCGGTGCCGGCAAAAAGATCCAGTACCGACATTCCTTCAAAGTCGTACCTGACAGAAAGAATATTAAAAAGACTTTCTCTGGCATAATCTGTTGTAGGCCTTGCCTTAAAAGTTCCTGGGGGGCTTAATTTCCTGCCCTTATATTTGCCGCTTATTATACGCAACTTACAATATTAAACAGGTTGCTGTACTGGTGTATATCAATGGATTCAAATACATAGCTCAGCGACCAGCTTCCCCTGGGTTTTTCCAGTTTTATTTTGCTTGTATATGGAGACAGGTTGTTGTAGAGTTCATCACCTTTTCTTATTAATCCTGTTGCATGTATGGTTTCCTCTTTACCAATTTTTAGTTTTTCTAAAGTAAATAAAAGGTAGTAAAGAATATCTGACGAGTTTCTGTACCTGAAGGTATTAATAAACTCCATTTTGCGGTCGCGGATAATTACTATATTAAAGTAAGTATCTTCGATATTAATATGTAAATACCTCTCTTTCTGTCTTGTTGCATTATCAAAACAGGCGTATAGAAGGGGTTTAAGATGATGTGACAGGGAAGCTTCCGGAAAGGCCTTGATAAATACATCCTGGAGATCTTTTCTTATATCAAATAATAAATAAGAATCAGGTTCCATTATCCTGTTATTTGATACCAGGTAGTTATCGTCCAGGATATGGTTTAATGTGAAATAATCATCCTTTGCGGCAGGATCGAATAAACCTGCAGGAACAAGCGTATTCTTTTCGAAAATATATACCAGTCTGTATCTGTGGTATGGTTTGCCAAGAAAATCGTCCTTTAATATGATTTCCCCGATCTGTTTGCTTAATTCGTCATCGCGTCCGCTGAGCTTGTAGTCTCTCAACATTACAAACATATTGCGGTGAATGTCGAAGAGACAAAAAGAAAATCCATTCAGGCTGACCTGAATGGATATCTCGTAGTTATTGCTTGAATTTATATCCAGCGTTTCGTCAAACAGCTCTTTCTCATACATAGATTAAAG
>CAZWLP010000173.1:0-2125 GCA_964634565.1 uncultured Rikenellaceae bacterium
AGTGTATGATTTCTTTACACTATGGTGTAAAAAAAGTTTAAATGTCCCGGGCTTGGGTGTTAATACCCAGGTTAGTAAATAAAGAATAAAAACAATAGTGGAAGAATTATACCTATTGCTGTAAGGATGGCTCCTCTTCTTGTAATACTATGTTTTCCTTTTGCTATAAACATACCGGTAACTGTAACCAGGATAAGAGAAACACAGAAGATATCGCTGAATATCTTCCACCATTTACCCGGGTTATAGTGAAGGAAGTTAAACTGGTAAAAGACGGGTCTTTTACTTACGACCTCAACATATCCTTCGCCGGTGCTTGTATTTACCTGGACAGTGCCTCCTACAAGGAAGATAGTAAGCTTATTTCCTGAAGGGAAGTATGAGGTTTTAAACTTTTTAGCCTCTCCTATTTCAGAAAGCAGGCTTTGTACATTCTCTTGCAGCAGGCTATCCCGCTCAAATTGTATATCTGTGGTAAATTGTCTCTGATCGACGATATAATTAGGATTCCAGTCGTTCTTATGATTTATTGCAATACCTGAGACTGCATATATAATAGTCATTCCTACAATAAGATATCCGATATCTCTGTGTGTGACCCTGTTAAGTTTTCTAAGCTTCATTTTCTATAAATTAAAAAAAGCCAGGCATGCCTGGCTTCTCAGTATTTTTTATAAACTATTTTGTTTCGTGACTTTTATAGTGAAGAACGTATTCTGATAGTACAGGCTGTTTTGCAACTGCAGCTTCAGTTTCACAATCCTCGCCTTCGGCAGCTACATCAACTTTTTCAACTTCAATCATCTGCTCTCCGGCTTCTTCAGATTGCTCAACTTCTCCGGCATGTTCACCTTCACCGCTTCCATCTCCTTTTTTCTCACCTGCCTCTACTAAAGTCAGATGCCCGCTTACAGATATACTGCTTCCCAGGAGCTCCATTGGAAAAACAGGTACCTCATCACCTGCTGTAATAAAGAGCCTGATATCAGGATTCTCGCCAACGATAAACATTTTTTTACCACTGTGCTTACAAACATGAACCACATTTCCTTCGATAGTAATATCCTTATCAAGATACTGAGCCGGATTTTCAATCAGGCTGGCAAAATCAACAGCAAGAGGTGCTGCTTCAGCTTCTGTTTTCTTATCACCGGCAGAAGATCCGCATGAGACCATCAGAGCCGCTATTGCAATAATTCCAAGTAAATTCTTAATCATGTCAGGATTATTTTTAATTATTATTTATCACGTTAAGTTCAGGCTACAATAATAGTGAAAATTGACTGAATAATAAACTGATATATGCGATATGGAGGCAAAGGGTGGAGGGTGGATGGGTAGAGGGTGGTATATAAAGCAGGATAAATGCTACATTTGTAGCTGACACCATCTTAGATAAGTTTCTGGTAAGAATTTTGCAGCTAAGAACCAAGATTACATATATATTACCGTATAGTTAAAACAGAGATATGATAAAAAGAGCGATATTATTAATTGTACTGGCAGTGATCTCTCAGGGCGCGCTGAGGTCTCAGAGTATTTTTGAGCCCAACTATGCTTTAAAGAATCCAATGACTCTTGAAATTGTAAATATTGAGATTAAGGATGACGTGACCCTATTAAATCTGAGTATTGAAAACCAGGCAGAGGGAGGTTTTTATTGTATAGACCCGCTTACCTGTATTATTACTGATAAGGGGAAAAAGCTCGAACTTTCAGAATTAAGCGGTCTTCCTCTTTGCCCGGAGGTATATAAGTTCAGTCGTGTAGGAGAGATAAAATATATTACGATGCGCTTCCCTCCTATCGAAAAAGACACGCAATGGCTTGATATTGTTGAGGAATGTGATGATAACTGCCTCGCGATATATGGTTTGAGTCTTGATATTAAGCTTAATACAGAGATAAATATTGGTTTCAGGGATATTGAAAACGGAAGGCTGGATGCAGCCATCAATAAATTTGAAGAGATAAAAACATCACTTAAAGATACGGGCAATCCGATTCTTGGATCAATATATCTGAATCTGATATCGCTCTATAAAGAGAGCGGCAACCAGGCCAGAGCCAATATATTAAAGAATGAGCTACAGGGTTTATTACTACCACATAAGGAGAAGTTTCT
>CAZWLP010000174.1:0-2115 GCA_964634565.1 uncultured Rikenellaceae bacterium
CTGATCGTCGCTGGCGGGGTCTCCGGGAGGTCCCGGAGGGCCTTCCGGTCCGGGTTCAAGTGAGCGTGCTGCATAGAGAGCATAGGGCACAGTAAGAAACTGCATCGATCCCATATTCAGGAAATCTGCTCCAAATCTTATTTCCACCACAAGATAGTGCGGGTCTGTTTCCCAGGCAATATCCTTGAATAGTTCATTATCTCCGCCAACAAACGCCCCTGATCCTATTATTGCATTAAAAACCCCAAAGGCTGATGTAACAATTCCTGAATGAACTTCCTGGTACTCCAGATTTCCTGTAATAGAACCCGAACGAATACTGAATCTTACATCTATCTGCCTGTTGGCCAGTTCCCCACCATAATTATCTCTTGCAACAGCCTGGTAATTGATTCCATACGGAACCTGCTGAGCAGTAAGACTGCTTAAGCAGAATAATGTGGCCACAAAACTTAAAAATATTCTCCTGTAGTTCATGGCAGTTGGTTTTACATTTTTTCAATTTTAAAAAGCCTTGATATCGATTTATCCTCCGTAACAACTCTTACAAAATAAGTTCCTCTCTGGTAATTACTGACATCAAGGGTAATTACATGCCAGAAATTACCTTCACAAGGATAATCATTCTGAAAATATATTGCACCGCTAAACCCAAAAATTGTAATATGATACTCCAGACTATTGTCTCCAAAGAGTTCCAGCATCAGCCTGTCCTGCACAGGATTGGGATATAACTTTACCCCGTTTCCGCTTGGTTCACCAGGCTTAAAGATTGTAGCGGATGGTTGCTGGAAACCCTGGGTAAGTATAAAGCTCTCATTTACAATTAATTCCACAACAGACTCACCAATGGTCTGACTCACAGAAAATCCCTTATTCGAAACTACCGAACCGGCACACACAAGTACCTTATGCGAGACCTGTTGAGCTCCCAGGCTAAGTGTAAACAACAAAGCTAAAAATACGAAGATTCCCCTCTTCAGCATATGTATTTAAATATTATGCGCATCAAAAATAGAAATTTTTTGATATTCTACCCGAATTTTAACTACGAATTGCGAATCTTATTATCTGCTATTAACGATTCAAACAATTAATAGTGAAATAATTGTGGAGAATTTCCTGAATAAAAATCAGGGATTTCTAAAATTATTTCCGACCTTACAGAATATAAAGCTATCTTAAAATATCGCGTGGCTTAAATTAGTTCCGAGCAAATTGAAACATTGAAATCCAGTTAAATCATTATAAAATGTTGAGATCATTCTTTAGCAGAAAATTTATTGAGGCAGGATGTGACGAAGCAGGCAGGGGTGCTCTTGCCGGGCCGGTTGTTGCAGCCGTGGTAATTCTTCCGAAACGTTTTAAAAACGACGTTCTTAACGACTCAAAAAAGCTGTCTGCTATTAAGAGAGAAGAACTACGTGAAATAATTATGGAAAAAGCAATTGCCTGGAATATCGCAGCCGTCGATAACCATGTGATTGATAAAATCAATATACTCAGGGCCACTTATAAAGCAATGCACCTGGCAATTGAGGGACTCGAAAAGAAGCCTGAACTGCTACTTGTAGACGGAAATAACTTTATCCCCTTCAAAGACATCCCCTTTAAGACAATAATTCAGGGAGATGGCAAATTTATGTCTATAGCAGCAGCATCGGTTCTGGCGAAGACATACAGGGATGAACTGATGGACAAACTTCATATTGAACATCCTGAATACGGGTGGAATACAAATAAGGGGTATCCAACACAGGAACACCGGGATGCCATCGCAGAACACGGAACATGCGACTATCATAGAAAAACATTCAACCTGGGAGATTCACAAATGGACCTGTTTTAATTCTTTTTTACTATTACATTTTTAATTTATATTTGACTTCTCAAAATAGTCAATCAATACTAAAATAAACTACATGAAAAGATTAATTACTTTATTATTTGCCATTGTAATAGGACTCAATGCGCAACTTAAAGCTGATGAGGGAATGTGGCTGCTGCCCCTTCTCGAACAGCTTAATATTGGCACCATGACAGAGATGGGCCTTCAGCTTACTGCAGAAGATATCTACAGTATCAATCAGGCCAGTATAAAAGATGCGATAGTTA
>CAZWLP010000175.1:0-2084 GCA_964634565.1 uncultured Rikenellaceae bacterium
AAAGTTGAAAAAGAAAGGGTGCCTGCATTTTACAGGTCACCCTTTTTATCGGTTAAGTTAGTCCTTTATACGTGTTAATTTTCTATATCCAGTTCTTCAATAAGATTAGTTGCTCCGGCGTATTTATCAATAACCCAGAGTACATATCTTACATCAACACAAATAGTTCTCTGGAGGTCTGGTTCAAAGGCAATATCGCCACTCATAGCTTCCCAGTTACCATCAAATGCGAGTCCGATAAGTTCGCCTTTTCCGTTTATTACGGGGCTGCCTGAATTGCCTCCTGTGATATCGTTATTAGTAAGGAAGCATATTGGCATATAGCCTTCCACGTCTGCATAGCGGCCATAGTCTTTTTTCTTAACCATTTCGATAAAGTCAGCAGGAAGATCAAATTCGTAATCGCCTTTAACATATTTTTCCATTACGCCTTCCATGGTAGTATAGTACTTATATATAACCGCATCTTTTGGCTGGTATGGCAGTACAGATCCGTAGCTCAAACGCATTGTAAAATTAGCATCGGGATATCTTACCAGGTCGGGATCCATTTCCTTAAGTCCTGCTATCCACAGTCTGCGTGCCCTGGCCAGTTCTGAATCATTCCCGCTTATGGATCTGATCTTCATACCAACAGCCATAATATCTCCGACTGTCAGGTAGGCAGGATCATTTTCCATCTTTTCAACATCAGGGTTTTTAAGGAAGTTTTCAAGTTTCTCCTTTGACGTATATATTGAGTTATCAAACATATTATCAACAAATTTCTTTACGTCTCCACCAAATTCGCTGTCGATAGTATTAAAGAATTCAGGCCAGTATTCTTTATCGATATCTTCTTTGTACAGGCTGAACATAGCAGTTGTTGATTTCCTGTCGGTAGGTTCATTATAGTTTTTATAGAAGCCCTCTGCATTATCAAGGAATTCGCTGATAGCTTCCTTTTTAGCATTTTCATCGTCACCCTTTAGTGCTGATATAAGTCCTGCAGATCTCATTGAAAACATTGTAAGTTCAGTGCCCCGGCCGAAACATTCATTTAAGTACTGTGCCAGGAAATTTGATTTTGCACGTCCCTCGATTGAGGTTTTTATAGTTTCAAGAACAGATCCGTACTTTTCACTGAGTTTTTTCTTTGACGCTATCCATTTGGTAAATTCTGCTTCTATCTCTTCTTTTTGTTCTTTTACCCTGAGTCTCTCAAGACCTGCTTTCTGGCCAATTGAAAATTTCCAGTAGTTTGATGATCCTGAGTATTTACTGGCATACTGTATATTTACTTTTTGATCTGCAATCATATCTTCCATCCATACTTCCTGCAGTGTTCCCCTTATTTTTATTCTGTTGGGGTGAGTTATTTTAAGTTGTTCATCTATTTCATAAGATGTCATATACCTTGTTGTACCGCCCGGATAACCAAGAATCATAGCAAAATCATTCTCCTTAACACCCTTAATTGAAACTGGCAGGTGATATTTTGGTTTTAAAGGAATATTATCTTCAGAATACTCAGCTGGTTTACCGTCGGGGCTCATATAAACCCTGAAAATACTGAAATCGCCTGTATGGCGTGGCCATTCCCAGTTATCAGTATCGTGCCCGTATTTCCCAATTGATGATGGAGGGGCACCCACAAATCTTACATCATTATAGATTTCATAAACCAGAAGATAATAATTATTGCCTCCAAAGAATGAGGATACTGTTGCCCTGTAATGGGTTCCTTCTGTTGCAGCATCGGCTATTGCAGTCCGGGCACTCCTTATCAGCGCACCTCTTTCTTCTTCGCTCATATCATCTTTAACATCTTTCAGGACATCCTTACTTACATCCTTAATACTTACCAGAAATCTAACGGAAAGGCCTGGATTGGGAAGTTCTTCTTCTAAAGACTTTGCCCAGAAGCCATCTTTTAAGTAATCGTGTTCGACTGAACTATGTGACTGGATAGATCCGTATCCACAATGATGGTTGGTAAACAACAATCCTTTGGATGAAACAATCTCACCTGTACATCCTCCGCCAAAAATAACTATCGCATCTTTTATACTGGCCTGATTGATACTGTAGATATCTTCTGCAGT
>CAZWLP010000176.1:0-2060 GCA_964634565.1 uncultured Rikenellaceae bacterium
TTAAACCTTTCATCATGTTCCCAGACTCTCCTGTTTGTTGTATAGACTGTACCTGTCCAGTAATCGATATGTTTTCTCGAGATAACGGTGGCCAGGGCAAACTGAAGCTTAAAGGAAGGTAGTGCAGGTACCTCGGCTGGTAAATAATCATTTGAAGTACCGTCTGAACGTATGGCGGCGATAGGGACTATCATATCTCCCAGTTTGTTCTTCTTCTTCAGCCCCCCGCATTTTCCAAGAAATAATATGGCTTTTGGAGTGATTGCCGACAGCAGGTCGACAATAATTGCAGCGTTAGGACTACCCATGCCAAAGTTGATTATAGTCATACCATTGGCCGTGGCACTGGGCATATTCCTGTCTTTCCCATCTACCTTTACCTTAAATCGTCTGGCAAACATCTCCACATAATTCTGGAAGTTTGTAAGCAGTATGTATTTGCCTATATCTTCGGTTTTCTTTCCTGTGTACCTGGGCAACCAGTTTTCAACAATATCTGCCTTCGTTCTCATATTATTTTATGCTCTTTGATTAACTAAGTATATTTGTCTGTATTAATTCAGAGTTCAAAAATACAAAATCTAAGGTGAAAGAACTTAATCTCCCGTCTTATTCGTTCAGACTAAAAGAAGAAGGCAATAATAAAAAGCTGATTTTTGACGAGTTCAGAAAGATCTGGATTGTTCTTACACCGGAAGAATGGGTCAGACAGCACTTTGTAAAATACCTGGTGAGCGAAAAGGGATACCCTGAAGGGTTAATTGGGATTGAAGTTACTTTTAAAATGAATTCACTAACCCGCAGGGCAGATGTTCTTGTCTATAACCGGGTGGGCAATCCTGTCCTGATTGTCGAATGTAAAGCTCCCGATGTAAGGATTGATAACAGAGTATTCGATCAGATAGTTGAATATAATTTCAAATTTAAGCTCAATTATTTAGTTGTTACAAATGGTATTAAGCACTATGCCTGTACCCTTGGTGGTGGTGATGTACCGGAGTATGAGTTTCTGAAATCAATTCCTCATTATAACGAACTCTAGCCGGCCATGATAGAAGTAAGCTGCGCCATAATAAGAAATGATGATGATAAGGTACTTATAGTACAAAGAGGGGAGAAGAGTGATCATCCTTATAAATGGGAATTTCCGGGCGGTAAAGTAAAGCCTGGTGAGAGCTATGAAGATTGTATTGTAAGGGAAATTGACGAGGAACTTTCTCTCGAGATAGTAATAAGCAGAGGCCTTAATAGCCTTGAATATGATTACGAACATAAAAAGGTGAGACTTTTCCCTTTTATTTGCGATACCCTTATGGATCTTCCGAAGCTGACTGAACACCTCGCTTTTAAGTGGGTCGATCCCGACGAACTTGAAGATTTTGATTTTTCAGAAGCCGATATCCCTCTTGCCCGGGATTATGCTGCCAGCTATGGTAACAGAAAGTCGGGAAGTAATAATAAAAATGATATCTCAGAGCCTGATTTGCATGGTATAAGGGAGATGTTATCTGAGAAAGCAGGATATGGTGCAATAGATCTTATTTCTGATTCAGCTATTGAGAGTCACCAGGTATTGAGAGTATTATTCGACTATTCACTCTCTGACGATACTACCCTGGCTTTCAGGTCGGCATATTCTTTAGTAAAAGTATCAGAGAAAAAGAAAGGCTTACTTAAAGATTATTATGGCAGGATGATAGAGGCCATGCCGTCACTAAGCAATGAATCAGTAATCAGATCCTATCTGAATATACTTATTTCAGCCGGTGTCGACGGACTTAACGACAGGGAACAGGGCATACTGGCAGATTGTTGTTTTAACTGGCTTAATAATACAAAGAGCGCAATAGCCATCAAGGCATATACCATGGAAATTATTTACCAGCTGTCTGAAATATATCCAGAACTTAGCGTCGAGTTAGTCGCCTCCATAAAACGCAATATGGAAAACGGCTCAGCAGGTGTTAAAGCCCGTGGCAGGATGATACTTAACAGGTTGAGAATGAGTTGAGAATGGGTTTAAAAGGTTTGAAATTTCGTGTCTTTTATCTGCTCTGTAA
>CAZWLP010000177.1:0-1982 GCA_964634565.1 uncultured Rikenellaceae bacterium
GAAAATAAAATAATATATAATGTGTTGTAGATCACAAGCTAAGAACTGAGGGCATGAACTGTAAGTTTCTTACACCATTACACCTGTTTATCTTCTCAGATAGTCCTTATATTCGAGGATAATTGGCTCAATCCTGATCATTTTATTAAAAAAGAATACCATAACATCAGGCCAGGTAGTCATATTATATATATTAACACCTTCCTTCCGCAGATACACCCTCCCAATATCTTTTCCGCTCTCAATAACATAATTTATCTCCCAGATCATATCTTCACCCATAGCTTCATGGAGTATCTTCTTCAATGTTTCGAGCCTGTCGAATAATTCAATTCTTCTGTCCAGATCATTAGAAACAACATCTATACCCACAATTGCCTCCTTCTCATCAAAATGAAACTTCAGATTAAGATCCTTTATGCCAGTATTATCACCTGCCCACTTAGGCGACATCCTCTTTCTCCTGCGTTTTCTTCCCGAATAATTTTTAAAATCATTCCAGAACTTCAACCTGAATTCCTTCTTTTCTTCAACTGTATACATAGGTCAAAGATAAAGTACAAAAGGCGAAAGACAAAAGGCTAAGAAATAAGAGATAATTTTCTCTGAAGCATTAAAACCCTTAAACGTGCAATATGATTTATAACAAGTTAAGATATTTTCTATTGACAGTTTACAATACTAAATTTGAGAAATATAAATCACCTGAGATGAAAATAACTATTAACGTGAGCGAAGCGAGCAAATAACCAATAACTATTTACCATGCTAAACCTTGATTACATAAGATCGCAGTTTCCCGGACTGGAAACCGACTGGGTGCTTTTCGATAATGCCGGAGGATCTCAGATTCTGAAACCGGTTGTGGATAGAATAAATGAGCACTTTTATACCAGTAATGTGCAGCTTGGAGGATCATATCCTCACTCAGTACTGGCAGAGGAAAGACATATGGAGGCCCATAAGATGCTTATGAAATGGTTAAATGCCGGAGACTCCAAAGAAATAGTAATGGGGTCCTCAACCAGCTTATTAATTAAAATACTGGCCGATAATTTCAGAAGAGTCTGGAATAAGGGTGATGAAATTATTGTTACCAACCTCGATCACGAAGCAAATATCGGGGCATGGCGTAAGCTTGAAGACGAAGGTTTTATTATTAAGGAATGGCGTATTAATCCTGAAACCTTCGAGCTTGAAAAAGAAGATCTTGAAAAATTACTGACTGACAGAACCCGGCTGGTAGCATTTTCAGCAGCATCGAATGTTATCGGAACACTTAACCCGATAAAAGAATTTACCAGTATCGCCCACAAGAACGGATCACTGGTATGTGTTGATGCTGTGGCATATATGCCCCACAGATTAATGGACGTACAGGACACTGATGTAGATTTTCTGGTTTTCAGTTTCTATAAAACTTACGGCCCACACTATGCAATGATGTATGGAAAATCAGATATTCTTGATGGACTGCCAGGTTTTAACCACTTCTTTATCGAAGAAGCTCCATATAAATTTCAACCTGGTAATTATAATTTTGAGCTGGCCTACGGCATTGGGGCTTTGCCAGAATATCTTGCTGACCTGGCAGATAAACATGGCTACATGGGACAAAATATTTTGTCAGATAAGTTCAAATTTGTCTACTCAGAAATTGCCGGACATGAGGAGCTCCTGGCAAAGAAAGTACTGGATTATCTTAATGGAAGGAAGGATATAAGAATTATTGGTTCCAAAGAGTATAATAAAGAAATAAGAGTGCCAACAATCTCATTTATCCAGAATGGAAGAGACAGCGAACAGTTATGCCTTGAAACAGATAAACATAAAGTTGCTATAAGATGGGGCGACTTTTATGCCAGGCGGCTGATAGATGATCTAGGCCTTACAGAAAGCAATAATGGCGTAGTGAGGATATCGATGGTCCACTATAATACACCTGAAGAGGCCGACAGGCTGATTATTGCACTCGATAAATC
>CAZWLP010000178.1:0-1959 GCA_964634565.1 uncultured Rikenellaceae bacterium
AAGACCTGATCAAATCTCTAACAGATTTTAACAGAGCAGATGAAGATGAGGACCCCGTCTGTTTAATGAATAAGGACTGGCAATTGATTAAACTGGATATTAAAGAAGAAGTAGAGAAGCTTCCCGCCTGAACCCCTCCACCCATCCACTCCAAGCATATCCAAACAATTCCAAACTCACTCAAACTCATTCAAACTTATTCTCAACACTTATTCCCCCACAAGGGTAAATCCAATAATTATATTTATTTTCGAACATGATCAAAATGCAACTGTTAGTCTAATGTATAAGTCTAGTACATACTTAAACAGCAGGTAATATCTGTATGAAAAGAAGATCCTACCAGGCAATAACACTACTGGCTGACCTGATTATCCTGGCAGCTTCATTCCTGATTATGGTATGGATAAAGCCTGCCAGCAGGACTCATTACCTGCCTACCCACCTCGATTACTTTCTTATCCTGGCCGGGGTATGGGTGATTGTGTCGCTTCTCTTTGGTAAGCTGCACCGGGGAAAAGTTATTAATATAAAGACTCTCCTGTACCGGACTATTATTTCAAACCTTATTTCAGTTTCTATATCCATACTGATAATGTTTATGGCCGAGATTACCGGTCATAGCCGTCTGATAGTATTTGGTACAATAGCCGTTGCCACAGCACTGGAGATAATATGCGGAATATGTTTCCTGGCAATACAAAAAGCTGTTTTCCAGGATTATCAGCCCCTGAGCGATTATAAAACAATAAAAAAACTCTCAGAGGAGGAGCTGGTGGGGGCTGTAAGCACCGAAGAGGTACACCATAAGACAAAGGAGGAGGTCGACCAGGCTCTTATCGATGCCCTGATAAAACAGGTAGGCGAAGAGACAGCTACGGGAATACTTAATATTGCCAGGGGAAAATTAAATGGCAGCTCCAGGTTTATATCAACAGCCACAGATTTTAATATTGCAGCCCTGCCACTAAAAGAATACAGCTACCTGATAAACCTGCAGCGAATAAATCATATTAAAACCCTTAACAGCTTACTGGATACCGTAAACACTAAAGTAAAACGTGGAGGTCACTTTATGTGCTGTGTGGAGACAAAAGATCTCAGGAAAAAACGCTTTCTCAGAAAATACCCGCCGCTGATAAATTATATATTCTACTTCTTTGATTTTATATTTCACCGGGTACTCCCAAAACTTGTAATTACCAGGCGACTGTATATAATGCTTAGCGGTGGAAATAATATGGTTATCTCCCGTGCCGAAGCACTGGGCCGGGTTTGTCGGGCCGGCTTTGTAATAGAAAATGAATCGTTTATTAATAATATCCTCTATATAGAAGGAAGGAAGGAGGGCGATCCCCTTGCAGCTAATGGTAAGAACTATGGCGTGCTGATTGCCCTTCCCAGAATAGGTAAGGACGGTAAGCTGATAAGGGTATATAAGCTGCGTACCATGCATCCATACTCTGAATATATACAGGATTATATTTACAGCCTCTATGAGCTTGAAGAAGGTGGTAAGTTTAAGAATGATTTCAGGATAACTTCGTGGGGGAGACTCGCCAGGAAGATATGGCTTGATGAGCTGCCTATGCTGATAAATGTCTTTAATGGTAATATGAAGATAGTAGGTGTACGTCCACTCAGCCAGCAGTACTTTAATCTATATTCAGAGGAGCTGCAGGAGAAAAGAATAAAATATAAACCCGGACTGGTGCCACCCTTCTACTACGATAACCCGAGTGACCTGAACGAGATAATGGAGTCGGAGATGAAGTACCTGGCAGCCTACGATAAGCATCCTCTGCGTACCGATATAAGGTATTTCTTTGGCTCATTCTGGAATATCATCTTTAAAAGTGCAAGATCACAGTAAGAGATAATGTCATCCCGACTTCGTTAGCCGAAGTTTTAACAGAGGCTAAGCGAAGAGAGGGATCTATACCAAATTTAAAGTTGAGA
>CAZWLP010000179.1:0-1957 GCA_964634565.1 uncultured Rikenellaceae bacterium
GCCTGGGCAATTGCAGAGGTATAAGATGGGGATATAATTGTATCAACGAAAACATGGTTTTCGATTTTGTCGTAGGTTTCTATTATCCTGCTTAATTCTTTCTGGGCCTGTTGATGAGTACTTTTTGAATAGTAGCCTTCAATCCTGTGCAGGTAAGTTCCAAATCCGTACTTATATGATATCCAGTTTAATAATTTAAAGGCTGTATCCCTCTCGAAAGAATTCTTTGATATGCATATTGCACTTGGCCGCCATTCGCTCTCTTTCTTCTTCTCTCTTGATTTCTGGAGGTATACCTGCAGGTTCCTGTTAAGCTGAAATATTGCATTTGCGAATATTGATTCAAGTCCCTGTCGATCTTTGTGATAGAAATTAATAAAGGTGTATATTAATATCATTAATACAACAGCTGCTATTGCATAGGGAGTATTTATTTTAAACATTACCCAGATAGAAATAACAAAACCGGCCAGTGAGAGGTACCATCTGCTCCGGAACGAGGGACGATACGAAGGACTTGATCCAAAGTGGTTCAGAAATGAAATAAGGCATAGAGAGCCATAGGTTACCATAAAGAACATCGAGATAATTTCTGCAACGGCATTTACATTACCCAGAGAAACAAAGAAAAGGGCAATAATTATCGTAACCATAGAGGCATTAATAGGCTCTCCATCACCCTTTCGTCCTCTTGAAAGCCACCAGTTAAGCTTCTTGGAAGGAAAGGAATGATCCAGGGCAAGGGCCTGTAAGGTTCTTGGTGCCACCATAACCGAGCCCAGAGCCGAAGATATAGTAGATGCCGCCAGGCCAAGCGGAATAATATATGCCCCGCCTATAGCTATTTTTGCCATAATAAGCTGGTTGTTTGTAAGATCTTCGGGGCTGGCAGACAAAGCAAGTTTATAAACCACAAAGACATAGACTATCATTCCTGTTATCGTTGCAATAGTTGTTCCAAGCGGAATAGATTTGGAAGGGTCTCTTAATTCACCCGATAAGCCCACGCCTGCAGTCATACCTGTAAAGGCCGGAAAGACTATGGCAAATACCAGGAAGAAGTTACCTCCGTTCCTTAATTCTGCACTTTTAAGGCTAAACTCAGAACCGATAGCGTGATCGGTTGAGCCGAGAAAGAACAGGACAAGTGATAGTGCAAGTATGGCTACTACAAAATACAGGGCTTTAACTCCCATATTAGCCCCTTTTGTTAAGATCAGAAAACCAAGCAGTAACATTGCAGGGATGCTTATTACCTGCCTGGGTAAGACCATTTCAAATTTATCGAGTATAAAATTAAAAAAGAATTCAAAGGCTTCGGTAAATGCTATTACATAGAAAGCAACGCTGATAGCCTGCGACATATAAAGGGCTATCCCAATTGTCGCCCCTATATTCAGTCCGAAGGAACGACTGATAATAAAGTACTCTCCGCCTCCTTCAACCCTTTTATTGGTGGCTATTTCGGAGATGGCCATAGCCGTAGGTATTGTTACCATATGACCTAAAAGAATTATCAGAATCACCCCCCAGAATCCAAGCGTTCCCACGGCAAATCCAAATCTCAGAAACAGGATGGCTCCAAGTATTGTTGATATAGCCGTAAAGAATACCGGGGCAGTACCAAAGCCTTTCTTTGTAGTACTCATTTTGTTTTTTTTATATTTCAGTCTCGTAAAGATAAGCTATTTTGCAATCGAAAATATTTAAGTCAGGTTGTTAAATAATCGAAAAATATGAACCCTCATTGAAAAAAAGTGTTAGAGGAGTATAACATTATTAATAGATTTGAAATAAAAGCATTTTGCATAGTGTCTTAACTATATGATTAACATTAAATAAATAATGAAAAAGATTGACAGAAGAATAATTATTATTGCCGCATTTATATTTATTGTCGGCCTCTCTTTTGGTTTAATGAAATACCTGATTTCATTAAAAGAAGAGCCCCCTGTGC
>CAZWLP010000180.1:0-1893 GCA_964634565.1 uncultured Rikenellaceae bacterium
ATCTGTAGTAATAAGCTCAAGGATTGCCGAAAAATATTATGCCGGGGTAAATCCTGTAGGGCAAACAATAGTAATGAACAACCATTCTGTCCTGACAATTACGGGTGTGGTTGATATACCTGAAAACACCTTCTTTAATTTTGATTTCTTTCTTCCTGATCAGCAGGATCTTTCATCCGACTGGAACTGGAGAGATCCTTCATATATTTTGCTTAAGCCGGGTATTGACCTTGAAAATTTCAAGGAAAAGATAGCCACTTTCTTTATTGATAATAATCCCTATAACCTGAAGGATAATTTCAGTGTTCAGATAATTCCCATCAGCAAGACCTATCTTACTTTCAAGGGCAAACAGCAGGTATTTATTTTTTCGTGCATTGCTGCCCTGCTGCTGATAATGGCAGCACTGAATTATATGAACCTGGCTTCGGCAAACTATGTTAACAGAATTAATGAAGCAGGTGTGCGAAAGGTACTTGGAGCCAGGGCAGGGAGCCTGAGGGGTATTATATTAACAGAAACATATATCCTTGCATTTATAGCTACTATTATCTCGCTCTTCCTGGCTGAGATTACTCTTATGTGGTCGGAACGTTTTATTGGTCACAATCTGGAGATTGGTTATATAGATAAACCTCTTATACTGGTTGGGATTTTTGCATCTGTATTTCTGACCCTGGGCCTGGCTTCGGCATATCCGTCGTCTATTTTTCTAAGGGGCAAGACAATTAACTCAGAAAAAAGGGAATCCGGTGACAGCAGGAAGGGCTTATTTATTCTAATAACTGTTATCCTGCAGTTTACGCTTACTATAACACTTCTAATTTCGGCCTTTGTAATAAAAAGCCAGATAAACTATTCTATTAATAAGGAGCTGGGCTTCTCGGTCGATAATGTGATAAGCATACCGATGAACGAGGGCATCGGGGATAATTTCGAGACCTTCCTTGAAAGGATGGAATCGAACCCCGGGATAGTGGAAGTAAGCCTCGGACAATCTATACCCTATGATGAAGACTCCAAGACAAATGTTCAATGGGTAAAAAACTCAATAGATTACCAGGAGAATTTTCGTTTTTCGATCTGCCTGAGAAATTACCCCGGGCTGTTTGGGATGAAGCCAATACAGGGCAGGTTATTCTCTGACGACATTGAGACAGATCAGGGTAAGTATCTTATTAACCAGGCCGGGGCAAACTTGTTAGGTTTCGAAAACCCCGTTGGTGAATATATTACTATGTGGGGTGTAAGGGGTGAAATAGTAGGTGTTGTTGAAGACTTTCACCATGTATCTCTTCACAGGGAAATAATGCCTCATATCTTCAATGTTAATCCCCGAAACTATAGTGCCCTTAAATTTATTTTTATAAAACTCTCCGATTCCGGTAATCCTGAAACTATTTCATTTATTGAATCTGTTTGCGAGGAACTGGCGGCAGACTGGCCCTTTACATATATTTCTCTTGAGGATGAGATAGCACAGCTCTATCGCGACGATTTTACGCTTGTAAGGATTATCGGCTTCTTTTTATTACTTACCGTCCTCCTTTCTGTATTAAGTATATACGGACTGGCCTACCACTCTGTTGAAAAGAAGACAAGGGAAATTACAATAAGAAAGGTATATGGTGCAGGACTGAAGGATAACCTGGTTTTAACCTATAAGAATCTATTTATCCAGATAGGCATAAGCTTTATTATAGCCATACCACTTACTGTAATCCTTATGAACAAATGGCTGAGCAACTTTGCCTACAGTGTAAAGCCAGACCCCTTATATTTCGTTATATCATTACTTATTGCAATTCTTGTAGCTGTTATCACGACAAGCCTTGCAATGTGGAAGACCTTAAACAGGAACCCGGTTGAGAACCTGAAACATAATTAGAATTT
>CAZWLP010000181.1:0-1869 GCA_964634565.1 uncultured Rikenellaceae bacterium
GGAGTATTTCATTTCCCGACCTTCCCTCAATCATTTCTTCAAGTACAATCTCCTGGAATCTAAGCCCTTTACGATATAGCTCCTGAAGTCCTTCAGGGGCATCTTCCTCATTAATATTACATATATAAGCAAGGTGTTGCATATCAGTTGTCATGCCCATGTATTCTATTCCTACATCGCAATGTATCAGATCACCTCTCCTTATTACATTATCCTTTCCATACCTGATAGTATTCTGAGGCGACCTTATTATATCTAGCGAAGGGAAGAACCAACTATCGAGCCCCATTGAATTTATTTTTTCAACAATCCACCATCGTACCTCATCCCTTGTTGTTACATCGGGAACGATTACAGCGTTTGAATAGAACTCTTTTATCAGTTCGTGAGCAGTAATTGCCATAGTTTTAAAGAAACTAACTTCCCATGGCGTTCTGGTCTCGTACCATCCTATTACTACATTTTTAGCTGAGCAGAGCCTGTCCTGGTATTTCTTATCCAGTACATTAAATAATTTCTCGTAATGAAAATGTGAAAGTCCGTTAGCATGGCTGAAATCATCTATTACTGAAGGATCATAGTTTATGCCAATGTTTTTTGGGTCGGTCTTTTTTATATAATCGGCTACTGCTTCAAATTGTCCCTGTGCACCTTTTGAACGGTCATTAAATATTCCCTCGTAGAAATAGCCCGAAGCACCCGGTCCGTGCCATGTGGCAGAGAGTTTCTTAAAACCATCTGTGCTATTGTGGAAGATCAGTATTGATAATCTGCGAGCATCATCTCCCGGCCAGGTGTTAAGTGTACGATAAACCGGATCGGGGTCATTCTCGAAGCAAATAATTATCCACATCTCAAGATCTTCCCTATCCATGATCCCAGGTAATACATTATTAACCTTCCATTCAAGGTTCTTGTTAAACAGCTCGGTTTGTTTCTGCATTGAAAGTACAGGAGGATAATCCTGAGCTGAAGCCCCTGGTGTTATCAAGATACAGATTACCAGGGCAATAATGGATTTATACATTTGAAAGTTATTGGTTAATATCTAATGTTGATTAAAGATACTTATTATGTCAGCAATATCCATATAAAAGAAAAAAGCCGATATTTAATGTAGTAAAACCTGGCAGAGTGTTACTTATCTTACAAGCAGCTTATTTTATGAAAGAGAAGAAGCCAGATAAAGAAACATTTATTTCACTTGTTAACCAGAATCTTGGAATTATTCATAAGGTCTCATTAACTTACTGTTATAACTGTACTGACAGGGAGGAC
Organism: uncultured Rikenellaceae bacterium; assembly: GCA_964634565.1. GTDB lineage: Bacteria > Bacteroidota > Bacteroidia > Bacteroidales > VadinHA17 > JAUVKT01. The sequence continues at coordinate 1,279 of CAZWLP010000181.1, forward strand.
CTTGTGCAGGAGATTTTTCTTCAGCTCTGGAGGTCTTATGGCTCATACAAAGGTGAATCCAGGTTCAGTACATGGCTTTACAGGGTTGCCCTGAATACTGCCATTAATTCTTTAAGAAAGAAGAAGGACCATGTTAGCATGGAAACTTTGCCTGATAACAGGTCATACGAGGTAAGAGATATAGAGAAGGAAGAGCAAACCAGACTTTTATTCAGTGCTATATCTCAGCTTAATAAAATAGATAAAGCACTTATTTTCTTATGGCTTGAGGAAAGAAAGTATGATGAGATATCTGAAATAACGGGTCTTAGTAAAACTGCAGTAAGTGTCAGGCTGGTGAGAATAAGAAAAAAACTTGAAGAAATTATTAAAAGCATGGAAAAATGAGAGATGATAGTATAAAGAATAATTGGGATAACCTTGGTGATTTTTCCGGAGTTTCCAGGTTCTCTAGAATGTCGCCGGAACAGTTTTTGAAAAGCAGGTCAAATACAGTCTACGGCAAGATAAGAAGTACGATTATTACAGATCTTGTTCTGAAATCTGTTTTTGCGGTAGTTATCGTACTGGATATAATATTTTACAGCAATC
>CAZWLP010000182.1:0-1833 GCA_964634565.1 uncultured Rikenellaceae bacterium
ATTCCCTGGTATTTGCCTGCATTTAATTCCGGCTGTATAGCAATATCTGCATGACCTATCTCGGGAACGGTAATGCTTCTGGTTCTTATTGAATTGTCACTAAAACTATTGATTATATCAAAGAGATAGGTATCGTAGCGGGCACTTTCATTATATCTGTATTCATAATTAATCTTTATATCCTTACTTGTATAACCCGGATATATATCCAGGAGGGACTGACCGTTATTTGTTGTATTAAGGTCAGACCAGGATACGCCATTCCAGTACCTGAATCCGATGCTTCTTAAAACATCGTCACCAAGCCTGAATAGAACCTTATACCTGTATCCGTCCCTGTACAGGCTTGAATCAGTGATAATACAATTTACGTCATCAAATAAAGTTTCCATTTTTGCTTCAATAGCATCCATGCTAATTATCCCTTCAGTTTCACTCTCAACCTGACGGAGGATATCGCCGCCGGGGTGATTGGCAATCATAGCGTAGGTCCAGAAATAGTATTTTAATGCATCCTGCATGTTCAGCCTCTGTTCTGCCTCTTTTGCTGAAACATATAAAGAGGCCACCTTTTCTGACTTATACTTAAGCTGTTTCCCGAGCTCTGATAGTGGAATATATCTGAAAACCGTATATTCTTTTCGTTTCTTATAGACCCGCCTGGCTACATAATTACGGGTTTCCCGGCAGAAAGACTTATTCCTTTCAACTATTAGATTTATATCACCAGCCTCGGCTTTGACAGGTATCTTGCTGTATATATTATCAAGCATAGCCCTATCAATCATGCCCTTTGCCTGGTTATCAGCTTCGCTTATTGTTTTACCACTTGCTTCAACCCAGATATATCCCTTCGTATTCTTAATCTTTTCAATCCCTTCAATAACGTCCTTCCTGTCAGGGATATCTTCGGTCTTATCATCTTGCTCAGCCCAGGGCAATATTTCTGTTTCACCAAAGGACTGGTTAAAATAGAAATCACTCTCAAGAGAGGTCGATTCCCATGGTACCTGCTTTCCATTACTTTTTTCTCTTACCATCTTTCTTACTTCCTGAAAAACCTGCAATGAATTTAACCTGGGATCGCCAATATGTTTCAGAAGAGCCTCTGTATACATTCCGTGCTCAGAATCTCCGTCTGATGCAGTCTCTCCGGGAGATGTTGAATATGCAATTACACTTCCTACAGGAGCCTCCATAAATGCAAGTCCCTCCTTTTTCAATGATCTGTCCCAGCTTTTCTTAAAGGGATTGTTCCGACAGGCATCCAGAATAATTATATTCGATTTAGAATTGCTGGCTTCCATCTTTGCAAGCACTCTTCCTGCGTCAATGCAGGTATATTCAACATCCGCCTCTGAATCAATCTTTGCATCAACAGGTATAAGATAATTGGTGCCGTTTATTTGTAATCCGTGCCCTGCATAGAAAAACATACCAACATCATACGATTTGAGTCTATTCCCAAATTCGTCTATTGCTTTTTTAAAATCAACCTGGGAAATATCCTTATAAACCATTACCTCAAAACCTAATTCATTAAGCATCTCCGACATTGCTTCAATGTCGTTGACCGGATTTGATAGTGGTGTTGCATATTGATACGCAGAATTCCCTATTAATAGAGCAATCCTATTTTCAGAACCCTGGCTTGTTAAGCTAAACAAACTAAACAGGAATAAACTGAGCAATAACCTCATGCAAGAATAGATATTATATTTAGGTTGATGCTAAATATAGTAAATGATCATTAAAAAGAAAAGACAAAGAATCAATCTCTTTACAGGGATTCCTCCCTTATCTAATTACACTGCACCTTATTACTAAAAAACA
>CAZWLP010000183.1:0-1804 GCA_964634565.1 uncultured Rikenellaceae bacterium
CAAACCCTGGCTGCATAGATTAAGATTTAATTCATTATTTTAGAGCTTGTTTTAATTGATTCGACATAACACATATAATATTTTAAACTGCAAATTAATTACTAACCAAAAATAAAACTGTGAGAAAAACACTTATCTTCTGCTGTTTAGTCCTATTCGTACTAACTGCATGCAAGCAAAAAGAAATGAAAAATGATAATCCATTTTTTGCTGAATTCGATACCCCATTTGGAGTTCCTCCGTTTGATCTTATTAAGGCAGAGCATTATAAGCCTGCAATTGAAGAGGGTATGAAGCAAGAAAAAGCTGAAGTTGAAGCTATTCTTACTAATACAGAAGCTCCGACTTTCGAGAATACCATCGTAGCCTATACACGCACAGGTAGTTTCCTGGATAAGGTAACATCCGTCTTGTATGGTTTGAACAGTGCAAATACAACTCCTGAAATCCAGGCACTTGTTAAAGAACTGTCGCCGATCATGTCAACTCATAAGGATGAGATTAACCTGGATCCAAGATTGTTTGCCAGAATAAAAGCTGTTTACGAACAAAAGGACGACTTAAACCTTGAAGCTGATCAGCTATATTTATTAGAAAATCTTTATAGCGGTTTTGTTAGAAATGGAGCTAACCTGGAAGGTGAAGCAAAAGAAGAGCTAAAAGATATAAACAAGCAACTTTCTTCCCTGGGTGTTCAGTTCAGTCAAAATTTATTGGGTGAAACAAATGCCTACCAATTAATTATTGACGATGAAAGTGATTTAGTAGGATTACCGGAAAATGTCAGAGCAGCGGGAGCCGAGGCTGCAAAAAGAGAGGGAATGGAAGGTAAATGGCTTTATACAACCCAGCGCGCCAGTATGTATCCTTTCCTGACCTACTCTGAAAATCGTGAATTACGTAAGCAGATTTATACGGCCTATACCATGCGTGGTGATAACGATAATGAAAGAGATAATAAGGCTATTGCTGTAGCAGTCTTTAATTTAAGAGTGCGTAAGGCAAAATTGTTGGGTTATAAGAGTCATGCAGACCTCGTATTATCAACAAGAATGGCTAAAACACCAGAACGTGTTTATGACTTACTTGACCAGGTATGGTGGCCGGCATTAGAAGTTGCCAGGCAAGAAGTTAAAGACATGCAGGCTATTGTAGATGCTGAAGGGAAAGACTTTAAGATTGCGGCATGGGACTGGTGGAATTATGCTGAAAAAGTCCGTGCTTCAAAATATAACTTTGAAGACGCACAGATTCGACCTTATTTTTCCCGTCAGAATGTTCAGGAAGCGATTTTCTATGTGTCCAATAAATTATATGGCATAACTTTTACTGAGATTAAGGATATACCATTGCCACACCCGGATGCCTTTGCTTATGAAGTAAAGGAAGCGGATGGAACTACCATTGGAGTATTATATCAGGATTTCTATGCGAGAGCCAGCAAAAATGGTGGTGCCTGGTGCGGGAGTTATCGAAGCTATAAGATTGATGATGATGGCAATAAAACCATTCCCATTGTAACTTTTGTTACCAATGCAAGCGGACCCGTTGGAGATGCTCCCGCCTTAATGAGCCTGGATAATGTAACTACGGTTTTTCATGAGTTTGGTCATGCATTAGACGCTTTATTCTCAAATGTTCGTTATCAAAAAACCTTCAGAGCAAGAGACTTTACTGAGCTTCCCTCTCAAATAATGGAGCACTGGGCACTACATCCTGAAGTATTAAAAGTATATGCAAAACATTATGAAACCGGAGAAGTAATTCCTGATGAGTTGATTGATAAGATTCAAAATGCAAGTCT
>CAZWLP010000184.1:0-1767 GCA_964634565.1 uncultured Rikenellaceae bacterium
ATTCATATAGTTCATCGTTGACTTCAATAGTATGCAGTTCAGAACCTTCAGCCATGGCTGCTGCCATTGAGATTGCTGAGTAGCCGGTATATGTTCCTATCTCAAGTACTAAGAGTGGCCTTATCATAGAGATAATCATCTCCAGTACTTTTCCCTGTAGATGGCCCGATACCATATTTGGATTAATAACTGATGTATAAGTTTTTCTATATAATTCTTCCAGTAACTTTCCCTGTGGCGAGATATGATCGTGTATATATTTATCCAGGTCCCTGTTCATTATTTATAGATAAGTGTTGACAGCTTATTTTCATCGAATACTTCGTTAGCTATATCCAGCAGGTTTTGTGAGTTTATCTGATCAATCTTTCTATATATTTCACTAAGGGGGTCAACGCTATCGTAAACAAGCAGACTTTTACCCATGCTTAGCATATAGCTTTCGTGGTTTTCGTAGGATCTTGCCAGGTTGCCTTTTATCTGCTTCTTTGCTTTATGAAGCTGAGTGGTTCCGAGTTCAGTATTCCGCAGCTTCTTAAGCTCTTTGCCTGCAATAGAGATGCTTTTTTCAAGGTTAGCTTCTTCTGTTCCGAAATAAATAAGAAAAACACCTGTATCGAAGTAGGGGTGGTAAGATGATTCTACATTATATGCATAACCATTCTTTTCCCGCAGAGAGAGGTTAAGCCTTGAATTCAGTCCCTGACCCCCGAGTATATTATTAAGAAGATACATCCCAATACGCCGGGTATCTTTCAGGTTATAGGCTACGTTGCCAATAATACAGTGATTCTGCCAGGTACCTTTTTCAATTATCTTCGATTCGGGTTTATAACCATTCTTATTCGATCTTATTCGTTTACCGGTATGGAAAGGAACTTTTGAAAAGTACCTCTCAAAAAGCTTCTGTATCCGCTTATTTGAGATATTACCAACAGAGCAAAAAACCATCTGGTCGGTAAAGTAATTGTTTTTTATAAACGACTCAATCGCCTGTTTATCAAAGGTGTTAAGGCTGCTTTCATTTCCCAGTATGTTTCTGCCGAGCGCTTCGCCATTGTAGATAAGCTCCTCAAAATCGTCGAAAATCAGTTCTGAAGGAGTGTCTTTGTAAGAGTTGATTTCTTCTACTATTACTTCTTTTTCCTTCTTTATTTCTCTGGATGGGAAGCTTGAATTAAAGACTATATCGCTAATAAGCTCCAATGCAATATTATAATCTTCCTTAAGAAAGGAACCAAATAATACTGTTTCTTCTTTTGTAGTGTATGCATTTAGTTCGCCTCCCCGGTCTTCGAGTCTGCTCAGGATGTGATATGCTTTTCTTTTTCCTGTGCCCTTAAAGAACATGTGTTCAATAAAATGAGCCATACCATGTTCATCATTCTTCTCGTCCCTCGACCCGGCATTTATTATTATGCCGCACTGTGCGACAATATTGGGCACCTCCATATGTATCATTCGGATGCCATTATCGAGAGTATGTATAAAATGTTTCATTTAATAATCATCAGGCTGCAAAAGTAGTTTAACTAACTGATATAGTAAAGGGTAGGATGTAAATAATAAAGATAATAGTGAATTTAATGAAAAAAGATAATTCAAATCTTTGTCAGATTAAATTTGCAACTTATATTTGCAGTCCGAACAGAGGGTGCCATAGCTCAGTTGGTAGAGCACAGGACTGAAAATCCTGGTGTCGCTGGTTCAATTCCAGCTGGCACCACACTCCGGAAAGCCCCGCGAATATCGCGGGGCTTTTTTTAT
>CAZWLP010000185.1:0-1719 GCA_964634565.1 uncultured Rikenellaceae bacterium
CAAAAACACGCGCCACCGCGATGCTGCGGCAACATGCACATACCGCCAAACGTTATGCCGCATGCACAAACATACTCATGAAAGTAAGCTGTAAGCTGTCCGATACACATACCTAATTCTTGTCAATAACAAGATTCCAAATCTTTGCAACTCGTATTGACTAAGAATGGTATCCATATTAATAGTCTCCAGAAGCAACAAATAATCAGTAGTTAGGATTAACTGAAACAATCATGATAAAAAGACTTCCTCACTTAATATCCATTCTAGTGTTATTTATGTCTGCAGTAATGATCAGTGGATGTAAAAAGGAAATAAATAAAAATGATTTCCTGAAAAAAGTATTATCCAATCTTGAACAAATAAAATCTGCAAGATATTCTTCAACTTCAGGTGGTATCCCTCCTGGAAGAAAAGTAGATACTATTCGTTCCAGTCAATATACAGAAGAGTTTTTTAATCCAAGTGATACATTTATTGGATCCAGTTTCTCAAGAATATATCACTATAAAGAATCTAAGTATGGTTTTGTCTATGATGGAAATGCTCAGATTTTTATGGATTGGGATCCAAATACTATCCGGATTGACAGCTTTCAAAATAATCAGCTGCCATTCAGACCTATGTCAACACCATTCTTTAACTACACAAAAAGTATAATAAAATACGCCCTGGAGACAAAAGACAGTACATCAACTGAAATAGAAGATTTCGGTGATTCTATTAAATTCAGTATCTATATTCCTAATAAAGTCGTTGAATTTTTTGGAAAGGGCTACGTTATGGATAATCCATATCTTGCCATTGAGGATGCATTTTCCAGCTATGAAATTTGGATACATAAGTCTGATTATCTGCCATTTCGTTATAAGAGAACAGTCCCTCATGAAACATCCTGGCTTATCAACAATAAGACTGAATTTAATATTGGGGACATTGAGGATTTCGTAGCATCAGAATATTTCCCACCAAATTATTCTATTGCTGGCCAACAAATTAAAGTCAAAAAGGACATGGTGGGTAAAACAGCCCCTGAATGGACACTTAAAGATGTAAATAACAATTCCGTATCATTAAGAGACCTCAAGAGCAAAATCTTACTTATTAAGTTCACGGGAATTGGTTGCGGACCATGTCATGCATCACTCCCCTTTACAAAACAATTAGTACAAGACTATTCGATTAATGATTTTGAAATCATAAGCATTGAAACATGGAGTAGTGACATTGATTACATTAAGAGTTACGTTGACAAGAATAGGCTGAACTACAAATATTTAATATCAACAGAGGAAATAAAAAAGAGCTATCAGGTCAATGAAGTGCCAGCATTTTTCATCCTCGATGAAAACAGGATTATTAGAAAGGTAATCCTTGGATATGGAGAAGGCACAACAGATAAAGAGATCAGAGATGCTATCGAGGAACTGATTTGAAGTCTTCCTATTGTATAAAACCAGGCACCTCTAACCTAGACTTATGCTAATAACTGTTCGTAATCTTAATGTGCACGACGGCATAACAGGTCGGTATATGCAATTGGCGCTCCGCACCGCGAGAACTTTCTGGCTAAAGAGGACCGTTAAGTGGTTGGCGGTGCGGCCTGCCCCGGCTCCCGCCGGGGACTCCCTCAAGGTGTCACGGTTTTTGCCAACGCGAGAATTAAGTAATAACCGCATAACCTTGCATCGCACCACGAGTGCAAAAACACGCGCCACC
>CAZWLP010000186.1:0-1715 GCA_964634565.1 uncultured Rikenellaceae bacterium
CCCTACGCCATTAATAAGACATACATAACCAGATTCTTTTAAATAAACATATTATGTCAGAAACACCTTCCGGAAAGTTATTTCTCCTCGACGCATACGCCTTGATTTTCAGATCATATTATGCCTTTATAAGAAACCCAAGAATTAATTCAAAAGGCTTTAATACCTCTGCCGTATTTGGCTTTCTCCTGACCCTTGATGAGGTATTACAGAAGCAAAACCCCTCGCATATTGCAGTTGCCTTTGATCCTCCATCGCCCACTTTCAGACATGAAATGTACAGGGAATATAAGGCCAACAGGGATGCAACTCCTGAAGATATTAAGTTATCGGTACCCTATATTAAATCCATTCTGGAGGCATATAATATACCAATATATGAAGTGCCGGGATTTGAGGCTGACGATGTAATCGGAACCCTCTCGAAGATGGCTTCGGAAAGAGATTTCGATACTTATATGATGACTCCGGATAAGGATTTTGCCCAGCTGGTAAAGCATAATGTAAAAATGTTTAAACCTTCAAGGGGTGGAGCAGACCCGGTGGTGTGGGGCCCAGAGGAGGTATGCTCTGAATTTATTATTAAAGACCCCTGCCAGGTTATTGATGTCCTTGCCCTGATGGGCGATACGGCCGATAATATACCTGGAGCCCCGGGGATAGGTCCGAAGACGGCCAGGAAGTTGATATCTGAGCACCAGAGTGTGGAGAATCTGCTTAAAAATGCTTCTTTACTGAAGGGAAAGCAAAAGGAGATAATTGAGCAGAACGGTGAGCAGATACTTTTTTCGAAGAAGCTTGTAACAATAGAAACATCTGTGCCTGTCGATTTCAGGGAAGAAGAGATGCTAAGAACGGAACCAGACAGGACGAAGTTAAAAGCAATATATGACGATCTGGAATTCAGATCAATGGCCCAGAAACTAAATGTTTCGTCAGGTGATATAGCCGATGGTGCTGCTTCGTCCAGGCAGGCTTCAACACAAGCATCAGACCCTATGCAGGGATCATTATTTGGAGGAGATTATCTGGAGAAGACAGAGGAAGGAAATAATCTGTCTACGGTAGAACATAACTACCGGGTTGCCGATACTGAATCAAGGCTGGAAGAGCTTAAGGATATGCTAATGTCGCAGGATGAGTTTTGTTTTGACACCGAAACAACATCTCTTAATTCACTGAACACCGAGCTTGTGGCAATAGCTTTCTCATGGAAGAAAAACAATGGATGGATGGTATGGCTGCCACCCGACAGGGATGAAGCGCTAAAAATACTGGGTGTTTTAAAGCCGGTTTTTGAAGCCCCCGGAATTCTTAAAATAGGCCATAATTTAAAGTTTGATATTCAGGTGCTGGGGTCTTATGGAATAGAGGTAAGGGGCAGGCTCTTTGATACTATGCTGGCCCACTATCTGCTGGAACCGGATATGAGGCATAAAATGGATTATCTTGCCGAGACCTATCTTAAATATAAGCCAGAGCCAATAGAAAACCTGATTGGTGAAAAAGGAAAGAACCAGAGGTCGATGCGTAGCGTTCAGTTTGAAAAGCTTGTAGAATATGCTGTTGAAGACGCTGATATAAGCTACCAGCTAAAACAGGTCTTTGAGGAGGAACTGCGGAAACAGGACTTAATAGAATTAGCTGATAATATTGAGATGCCCCTTATCAGGGTGCTCGGAGAAATGGAGCGTTTTGGAATTAAGCTTGATATG
>CAZWLP010000187.1:0-1662 GCA_964634565.1 uncultured Rikenellaceae bacterium
ACCGCATGTTAGCAACAGTACTATTTTCCAGAATAAATTAAAAAATGTTCATTAAATCTTGCCTTCCAATAATCGCCATAATTTCAACGATATCATTATTCACCTTGTAGTAAATAGAGTCAGATCCGATAGCACAACGTCGATATCCTTTCTTTATATAATCAACTGATTCAAAAGAGAATGGTTGCTGAGCAATTATGTCAAAGTATTTGAAGAACGAATCAAAATACTTATCTGCCTGGGCCATACCAAATTGTTCTACTCCATAATGATGAATTCGAATTAAATCTTCTTTGGCTTCATTACTTAATCGATACTTAGCCATTGAGCAATGACTTTGACTGGTTTATAATTTGATCTTTACTGTCGCCGGTGAAACCGCTACTCTCTGCTCTATGAAGCTTTGCTCTAATCCAGTCGATTTGAACTTGCTGGTGTCTGGCTTGTCTGATCAGATCATTAACTAGTTCGCTTTTGCTGGTGTATTCTTTATTGCTCAATTGTGCTTTTAACCATTCATCATTTGGCTCTGTGAATGAAATACTCTGTCTAGGCATAACTTTTTGGTGTAAATATACACCACAATTGAATCACTTGCAAGTTTTTCTTTGTATAGTTGCTAACGGTCAGCGGTATGTTAGTGCCGCTGTCCGGGTATTCTAAATTAGGTTATTTGGTTCTTCCTTTCAAATCTTAACGGTCTTAGATGCAGTCGTAGCGGCATTGGATATGACTGCATGTTAGCTACCGGCGGTTTGTTCATACGTTTTCATAAATGTTTCAGGTGTCATTACTGGAAGGGAGGACTTTTTATAGTCTTTAATATTCCTGGTAATTATGACATCTATTCTCTTATATTCATGAGCAGTATAATACTGTATGGCGTCCTCGAAATCTTTAAAGTCAGAAGCGAGAGAAGCCTTTATTATATCATCATCTACTTTCAAGATACTTACCAATTCCGAAAGCTCGTTCATCATAGTGATTACTTTCTTATGTGGGGCATACTTTGAAAGAACATAATAGAGGTTACTATAGCAGAGGGCAGAGGTATATCCTTTTACCTTTTTCTGATCGATAAGGGTAAATACCTGAGCTGCCTCTCTTGAGAATGGCTGACGATCAATTATAAAATCAATAATTACGTCAGTATCAATAAATAGATCAGTCATTTAAATGCTTTTTTGATAATTGATCAGCTAAATCTGTTTTGTAGTCAAAATCTTCAGGTACCTTAATTGAGCCAAGCAATGACTTAACTTTAGTTGTCAAATCAAATTCAGCATCATCTGACTTGCTTGTAAGAATCTTAAAATAACTCTCTACAAGATCAGAAAGGCTTCTTCCGCGGCTTCTGGCATATGTTTTTGCTTTTCTGGCCAGATCTTTATCAACGTTTAATGTAAGTTTTGAATCCATGATTACGTGTATTATTTAATACAAATATACGTAATAATACTGGAAAACACGTAATAAGATAAATATAAAATTACGTAATAACTGTTTCTAGGTACGTTTTTTCGCTTGTAGCTAACGGTCAGCGGTATGATTAGTCGCCGGTCCCGAGTACTTGGGATGGCATGTGTTCTTGCATTCTTATCATACTGCTGATCATTTCATTATATAAATATAGTTTTTCTTAGTTATAGTGTGTGGGCCCTC
>CAZWLP010000188.1:0-1566 GCA_964634565.1 uncultured Rikenellaceae bacterium
TAAAAAAGATAGTTGACGATCTTAAAGAATATGGTGAAGTCCAGAGAGCAATTATCGGAATACAGATAGGAGATGTAAATTCGGATATAGCAGAACGTGAAAACCTCGATGAGGTTAAAGGAGTTGTTATTTCAGGAATTAGCGAAGGTGGAGCAGCTGAAGATGCAGGGCTTAAAGAGAATGATATCATTGTAAAGATAGATAATAAGGATATGGATGATTCTGCTCATCTGCAGGAATATATTGGCAAAAAGCGACCGGGAGATAAGGTAAAACTTACTGTTTTGAGAAATGGTAATAGTAAGCAATATGATATTGTCCTTAGAAATCTTGAGGGAGGTACAAATATTGTGAAGGCCGGAGAGGGGAGTGGTGAGATCTTCGGAGCAAAGCTAATTCCGCTGACCAGGGATGAAAGAAACAGATTTGATCTTAATTCAGGTCTTATGGTTACTTCAGTCGGTGACGGCAGATTCGGAGAACTGGGAATCAGAAAAGGTTATATTATTATTGAGGTGAATGGTGAGGATATTAATAGTATTGATGATATCAGAGATGCGACTGATAATGGTAAAAATCTTGAATCTATCAAGGGCTACCAGTCAAATGGCACCTATTTTAATTATAGATTCAGACAATAATATAGTCTTTCTCAATGTTTAACATAATAAATATGCCTGCCTGATGGCAGGCATATTATATATATATTTTTGTATAGTGCAAATAATTAGAGTATCTTTGCGGAAATTTTTTAGGAGGCAAAATGAGACAACTTAAAATTACCAAGTCCATCACTAATCGGGAAAGTGCATCATTAGACAAGTACCTTCAGGAAATTGGTAAGGAGGAGTTGATTACAGTTGAAGAAGAAGTAGAACTGGCCCAGCGTATTAAAAAGGGCGATCGTATAGCACTTGAGAAACTGACTAAAGCCAACCTTCGTTTCGTAGTATCAGTAGCAAAACAGTATCAGAATCAGGGTTTAAGTTTACCCGACCTTATTAATGAGGGGAATCTGGGACTTATAAAGGCGGCTGAGAAGTTTGACGAGACTCGTGGTTTTAAGTTTATTTCATATGCTGTATGGTGGATTCGTCAGTCAATACTTCAGGCTCTTGCCGAGCAATCGAGAATTGTCAGATTACCATTGAACCAGGTAGGTTCGCTTAATAAGATTAATAAGGCATTCTCAAAGTTTGAGCAGGAAAATGAACGTACTCCCTCACCGGAGGAACTGGCTGAAGTACTTGAACTTCCAAAAGAAAAGGTTACCGATACATTAAAAGTGTCTGGTCGCCATGTTTCTGTCGACGCTCCCTTTGTTGAAGGTGAAGACAATAGTTTGCTAGATGTGCTTCCTAATAATGATTCTCCTGTTGCTGATAAATTACTGATTAACGAATCACTTGCCCGTGAGATTGATAGGGCCCTGACTACCCTGACAGAGAGGGAGAGGGATATAATAAGATATTTCTTCGGAATTGGTTCGCAGGAAATGACGCTTGAGGAGATTGGTGAGAAATTTGGCCTGACCCGGGAAAGGGTAAGACAGATTAAAGAGAAGGC
>CAZWLP010000189.1:0-1511 GCA_964634565.1 uncultured Rikenellaceae bacterium
ACTCAGAGGGATATGACACTCAGCTGATGAAAGCCGTGGAGGTGGTGATGAAGAAAATCTCGGAAGAACCGCGCCAGTGGCCGCAGCATAAGCCATACCCGGTTGACAGGTAGTTGAGATTATTATACCCTCTTACTAGTCTGTGTAGCAGACTGCGCCTAAACAGGTTTGTGCAACTTGAAATTTGCACTCTGTGACTTTGTAATTCAATTAATATTATGTATTTTTGAAGTAGTATTTCATAATTACATAATATGTATATCAAAAGAGAAATCGAACACGAAGTACTGAAGGGAGCGTCTGGTTTCCCTGTTGTCACTATTACCGGTCCCCGACAATCAGGGAAAACGACCATGATAAAACACCTATTCCCGGATAAAAAGTACATTTCACTCGAGAATCCCGACAATTACGAAATTGCCAAAACTGATCCAAGAGGATTTTTAAACAAATATCTGGATGGAGTTATCCTGGATGAAGTCCAGCGCGTTCCTGAATTACTGTCTTACATTCAGGGAATCGTTGACGAGTACAATACTCCTGGTATGTTCATCTTGTCAGGCAGTCAACAGTTTAATCTGATGAGCGGAATAAGCCAGTCTTTAGCCGGAAGAACATCCATTTTTAAGTTATTCCCTTTCAATATGTTGGAACTGGGTTCACGCAATGAGACGCAAATTAATGAGATTCTGTACAAAGGTTTTTACCCAAGACTCTGGAATATTGAAATCGAACCTTCCAGGCTCTATTCTGACTATATAGAGTCCTATATTGAAAGGGATTTAAGACTGATTGTAAACATCAAAGATCTGGACAGATTCAGAACTTTTACAAGGCTTTGTGCCGGAAGGGTTGGTCAGATATTTGTTGCCAGTCACCTGGCAAATGAAATCGGGGTATCGGTTCATACTATTAATGCCTGGATATCCATTCTGGAAACTTCCTACATTGTATTTAAGTTGCCACCATTCCATACAAATATCAATAAACGTTTAGTTAAATCTTACAAGTTATATTTCTACGATGTGGGCCTTGCCAGCGCTTTATTAAGGATTCAGGATCCTGATCAACTGGACAGTCATCCTTTGCGAGGGGCATTATTTGAAAACCTCGTAATTGCAGATATAGTTAAATCCAGAAGAAACAAGGGTTTATTGGATAATTTCTATTTCTATCGCGACAGCAACCAAAACGAGGTTGATTTGATTATTGATGACATCATGTGGCTTGATGCCGTTGAAATAAAATCTTCAGAAACCTTCAGCACTCATCTTTTGAACGGATTAAACCACATTAAAAAGGTGCTGCCCAAAAAGATCAGAAAGACTTTTTTATGTTATGCAGGCCAACAGGAGATGCAATACCTGAACCATCAGCTGATTCACTTCAGGAATATTTCAGCGAAGCTTAACTCCCAATGAATTTACAACGGATTATCGCTTAATTACATGAGGAGGTGCACAAGCGGCGCCTCCTCTTTATTTTCCTGCAGCATCAATCAGCTGCCTGGC